>CALLRY010000098.1:0-2048 GCA_938014285.1 uncultured Collinsella sp.
ATGAGTTCCCACCAAAGCGAGATCCTGGCGCCCATCGCACAGGGCGGCAACAGCGCGCTTAATCAGTACGACGCCAACGTGGGCTCCTGGAAGCCGCAGCAGCGTTCCTAAAATTAGTTCGCCATAGTCGGCATAACCTACGTGCGCAATTGATGTAAGCGCATGCTTATTGCTACAATTCGTACAAATATGCTTTAAACGCACGAGGAAGGAACCACATGTTTGGTTTTAAGAAAGAGCTCTACACGCCCGAGTATCAGCTTGCCGGCGACGAGTGCGCCGTTATCGAGACGTCGAAGGGTACCATCAAGGTCAAGTTTGACGGCGAGGGCGCTCCCATTCATGTCGCGAACTTCTGCGAGCTTTCCACGATGGGTTTCTATGATGGCCTTAAGTTCCATCGCTATGTGCCCGGCTTTGTCATTCAGGGCGGCGACCCCAATACCCGCGATATGTCCGGCGCCGACGTCGCTGCCGGTCTTGAGGGCCCCGACGGCATGCCCGGTACCGGTGGTCCCGGCTACTGCATCAAGGGCGAGTTTGCCACCAATCCGCGCAACAGCCATGTCGATGGTGCCCTTGCCATGGCACGCTCCATGGACCCCGATTCCGCGGGTTCGCAGTTCTACTTCTGCCTGGGCGCCCAGCATAACCTCGATTCCGGTTACACCGTCTTTGGTACCACGGTCGAGGGTCTCGATGTGATTTCGCAGCTGCGTGCCGGCGACGAGATCGTCCATGTCGAGATCGTTCACGAGTAAAGGGGACTTCCTTGAATAGCCAGCTGATCCAACAGGGCCGCGCCGCTTACCGCGCGGGTGATTTTTCCGCTGCAGCCCAGATGCTTGGGGCGGCAAAGACTCCCGATGAGATTATGGGCGAGGCCGATCACCTTCGTGGCAACGCCTTGATGCACCTGGGCATGTATGCCGAGGCCGCCGAGGCCTATGCCGCCGCCCTCAACGACGGCACTTATGGCAAGCGCGGCGCGCTGCTCACCAACCGCGGCAAGGCGCTCGCCGCCGTGGGCGACTACACGACGGCCGCCCAGGCGTTCTCTGCTGCTACGCAGGATGCTTCCTATGCCACGCCGTTCAAGGCTTATCTGGGCCTGGGTAACGCGCTGTTCCAGTCGGGCGACTATGCCAACGCGGGTACTGCCTTCCGTCAGGCTGCCATCGACGGCGCCAATCCGGCTCCTGCCGCCGCACTCGGCGAGCTTGGTCGTTGCTTCATTAAGCTCGGCCGTCCGGCGGATGCCGTGGAGACCTACCGCACGGCTATCGACTTTGCCGGCCCCCGCGACGACACGCGTGCGCTCAACGCCGGCATGGGTCAGGCACTTTCTGCCGCCGGCCGCCCCTCCGACGCACTCGACGCCTTTAACGCCGCTACTGCCGATGGCATCTACCAGCTCACCTCCGAGCAGGCCGATGAGCTTGCCCGCGTTCACGATTCGCTTGCCGCGCTATCCGCCCAGACGGCTATGGCCACGGCTCCGGCGCCCGCGATGGACGCTCCTGCCGTCGATCCGCTCGATCCTACGGGCGCGACCGGTCAGTTTATGCCCGATCCCTCGGACACCGGTTTCTTTACGCTGTCCGAGTCCGAGATGGTCCAGCAGGACCGTCAGGATCGTAAGCAGGCCAAGGTCCGTCGTCGCCATCGCCACACGGGTCTCAAAGTCTTCATTGTGCTGCTTCTGCTCATTTTGATCGCCGCGGGCGGTCTGGGCTTTGCTTACACGCGCGGCTTTGGCTTCCCGTCTCAGGAATCTGTGGTTACCGATCTGTTCCAGGCTGCCGGCGACGGTGACACCACAAAGGCCGAGTCTTGCCTGGCCTCGAGCCTGTCCGAGGACGCTAAGTCGATGATCATCTCCTCGATTCCGCAGGGTGCCACCGTGTCCGTCGAGGGCATGGATCAGTCCATGACCGAGACGACCGCCAAGGTTAAGGCGTCGCTGTCCAAGGGCGGCGAGCAGGAGTACACCGTCCAATTCGTGCGCTCCGACAACCATATCGGCTGGGCCGTTTCCTCGCTCGATA
>CALLRY010000099.1:0-1242 GCA_938014285.1 uncultured Collinsella sp.
TGCGCTCAAAAAGATTAAGTCGATGGACGAGCACCTGACCCGTGCCCGCGATATCAACAAGGAAATCGCCCGTCAGCTGCGACCGCTGGAGCGTCAGGTCGATCGCGCGCGCAAGTACAAAGAGCTGTCCTCGCGCGCGAACGAGCTTACGCAGATGCTGGCCGTCGATGAGCTTCGTTCGCTGCAGTCGCAGTGGAACGACCTGGAGAGCCGCTCCAAGGAGGGCGCTGCCGAGCTTGAGCTCGCGCAGTACCGCCTGGGTGAGAAAGAGCGCGAGCTCGAGAAGCTCCAGGTCATGCTCGAGGAAAAGGGCCTGTTTGTGGGCGACTTGGGCGAGCAGCGCCGCCATATGCAAGATGTGGTCGGTCGCATTAACTCCGACATGCGCCTGCTCGAGGAAAAGGGCCACAACATGGTGTCGCGCCTGTCCGACATGCGCGGCCAGATCTCGAGCTCCGAGCATCAGCGCCGGCGCGTGGTCGAGGAGCTCGAGGATGCGCGTGCCCAGCTCGAGGAAGTGACCGGTGCGCACATGCAGGCCCAGGACGACGTCGACGCCGCCGGCCCTGCCGCCGCCGAGCTTCACGAGCGCCGCGTGGCGCTTGATGCGCAGATTTCGCAGCTTACGCGCGAGCAGCGCGATGTGCAGCGCGTTGCCGATAATGCTGCGCTCGAGCTCGCTAAGATAAAGGATTCGCTTTCCAATGCCGAGGTCGAAGACAACATGTATGCCTCGCGCCTGGAGCAGATCGATGAGCAGCTCGAGGAGGTCACGGCATCGCTTGATAGCCGCCGCAACCGTGCCGAGGAGCTTGAGAGTGCGCTTGAGACGGCCCGTCAGGCCCAGAGCGATGCACGCGAGGCCACCGAGACGGCGCGCGCTGCCCTCAAGGACCTGCGTGCCCGCGAAGGCGAGGCACGCAACAAGCTGTCCGAGGTGCGCTCGGAGCTTGCCAGCCAAAAGAAGCTTGATGCTCGCATGGCCGACAGCTCGCCGCTCGTAAGCCGTCTGGTGGGCGCGCTGGGCGACGATGTCTCGGGTCGTCTGGGCGATGTGCTCGAGGCACCTCGTGAGCTTGAGGGCCTGGTTGAGCAGCTGCTCGCCGGCGATATCGATGCCCTGTTGTTCGATAACGCTGCCGCACTTGAGCGCGCCGGTCGCGCTGCGCTGGACCAGAAGAAGGCCTCGGGCGAGGCGCTGCTGGTGGCGCGCAGCGTGAGCGGCTCTGCGGCTGCCGAGGG
>CALLRY010000100.1:0-1485 GCA_938014285.1 uncultured Collinsella sp.
GAGTGCGATTGGCCGAAGATGCTTAAGTGCAATACGTTGCCAAAGGTCGAGGACATGCTATTCCTCCTCGAGTGTGACCTTGCCGCCCAACAGGCGGTAGTGGTCGAAGAAATCGGGATAGGACTTGTTGACGGCCTCGGCGCCGTGGATCACGACCTCGCCGGTGGCACGGCTCGCAGCGATGGCGGCCATCATGGCGATGCGGTGGTCGTTGTGCGAATCGACCTCGCCGCCGGTGAAGGCATCGACACCCTTGATGATGAGGTCGTCACCGGCGATGCGCACCTGTGCGCCCAGCGCGGTGAGCTCGCGGGTGGTGGTGACCAGACGGTCAGATTCCTTGATGCGCAGGCGCGCACAGTCACGGATGAACGTGCGGCCCTGAGCCAGCGAGGCCACGGCCGAGATAACGGGTACCAGGTCGGGAATGTCGTGGGCGCTCATCTCAAAGCCGGCGAGCTTGTCGGACTGCACGGTGGCGGCGTTGGTGGAGCGCACGATGCGGGCGCCAAAGCGCGAAAGCGCGGCAAGCACGTTGCGGTCGCCCTGCGCGGAGCTCAGCGACACGCCCTCCACGGTGATGGGGTCGGTGCCGATGGCGCCAGCGCACAACCAAAAGGCGGCGTTGGACCAGTCGCCCTCGACGGCCACGCTGCCGGGCGTGCGGTACGAGCCACTGCTCACGCGGAAGTTCGTGACCTCGGGCTGACCGTCCTTGGCGGGAATGCGCTCGACGTTGACCTCAACGCCAAAGGCCTTCATGGCCTGGATCGTTAGGTTGATGTAGGGGCGGCTCTCAATGAGGCCGGTCACCTGCACACAGGAGGGCTGGGCGAGCAACGGGGCCGCCAGCAGCAGGCCCGAGATATACTGCGAGCTCACGTTGCCCGGCAGCACAAAGGTGCCCGGGCGCATGCGGCCGCTTGTCTTGAGCGGAAAACCGCCCAGACCCTGCAGGTCGCAGCCGGCGGCGATGATCTCGTCCGAGAGCGGGGACAGCGGGCGGGCGCCCAAGCGTCCCTGACCCACAAAAGTTGCTTCTGCGCCCAGCGCGCAGGCGACGGGCAACATAAAGCGGAGCGTGGAGCCGCTTTCGCCGCAGTCAAGCGTTCCGCCGGCAAGTGCCTTGAGCAGGCCAAACTCAATGCTCTTCATAGTGGGGTGGACCTGGAAGCCGTCCTCGACGGTCTCGATGCGAGCACCCAGGGCCGTAAGGCAGCGCACCGTGGCCTCGATGTCGGCGCAGGTGGTGTTGCAGGTGACGTGCGTCTCGCCGTTGGCAAGCGCAGCGCAGATGATGAGGCGATGCGCCATCGACTTGGACGCGATCGCAGGAACGGTGCCCTTGAGCGGGGAGGGGGTGATGCGGGCTAGCATGCGGATGCGTCTCCCTTCTGGCCGAGGCCCTCGGCAATGAGTTCGTGGAAAGTGGAAAGCGGCGTGCGGTCGATGCAGCAGCGGCCAATGCCGTGCGGAATCACCAGG
>CALLRY010000101.1:0-2720 GCA_938014285.1 uncultured Collinsella sp.
ACAGCATGGCATCGTCGCCCAAGTTGAAAGAGGTGCGAGAGCTCGCTCGCAAGCTCGCCTAAGGACAAGAAGAACGCATGGCAATCAGCGTTGGCGGAAAGCCTACTTCCCTTACCAAGAGGGTTACTGATTGCCCTGCATAGTTGCTGACATTTTCTTTTGCAACTTTTGCTATTTTTTGCAAGTTTTGCTACCAGCTGTAACTGGCCTTTATCTGAGGAACGCTCCTTGATTTATTGCTTATCGTTGGTAGCTGTCACGGTCGAAATGTCTTCGCGGCAGTCGATCGGCCCTCGTCGAGCTCCTTCAGCCGGGAGAGGCAACGGTCCAGAAACCCGCTCCTGGCTTGCGCGGCAAGGAGTCCGTCGCAGAAGCGGTCGCCACGAACGCACCACGTGATGCATGCACGTATCAGGTCAATGTCCCCATGGTCGATGTCGCAGCTGTCTATGCCTTCCGAGGTGTCGATGCTATGGCGTTCAAGCGTCTCGAAGTAGCTGGTGTCCGCGAACCCGTCCAGTTCATAGAAATCGTCGACGAAATCCTCGAGTCCGAACGTCCCGCCCCCAAACTCGACATTCATGTTTCTGTCCGCCAGCTTGCCAGCGTACTTGGTTAGTCTTTCGAACATGTTCGCTCCTTAGCTCAAAAGCCCGTTGTCGCCCAGGTAGTCCACGAAGGCATCGATGATCCGTGCCGTGCGAGTCGCGATGTCTATTTCGGTGAAGTCTCCCATGACTTGCGTCAGGCGCTTGAGTTCCGCGATATTTGTTCCGGCTTTGCGCTTGCCATTGCCGTCGGTGTATCCCTCATAGTACTTGCGTTTATCGCAGAATCTGTAGTCGGCCGCGCGGATGTTTACACGCTTCTCGAGCAGCGCCTTGTTACCCAGCGCCTCCAGGCTGGATTGATCGACGAGCGGGTCTATCTCGTTGCGCTTCTTGGCATAGATGTGCTCAATTTCGAGCGTGGTGTCTAGGTCCATGAGTGGTTGATCTGGGTCTGCGTACGCCCACCAAGTGAGCATGGACTTCGTTACAGGCCTGCCGTTGGTGAACACGTAGGTCCGGAATCGCTCAGCAATATTTGCGCGATTGAAGTGGTGGTTAGGAAACTCCACCGGGCGGTGCTCCACGATGTTGATCATCTCGGGATACACTGGCGAACGCAGCGCGTTCACGCCGGGTCGCTCAATGGCGTAGGCGAAAATGAATGCCGTGATCTTGTTTAGAAAGCCGTAGAGTGCCTCGTCATCGAGGACACCTTTGCTGTCGCTGTTGGCAAGGAACCATACGCTTAGCAGATAGGTCCACATGCCGTTGGGGGCGTAGTTCAGCACGAAGAGCCTGCGGAGCACGCGCTCGCTGAATCCTTCCTGCGCGTCGACGCGTTGCCAGAAGCCGAGTAGGCCCTCAAGATCGCCGAGCGTGGCGTCCTCCTTGAGTATGGCGTAGCCATCGGCACCGAAGAAGTCGCGCAACGATGCGGTGGTCGTGTCGCGGATGCCTTTCTTCGCGCGGCGGTAGTACATATAGCGCGTAAATAGCTCATCGGTTGGTGTACCGCGCATGGGCCGGAAGATAGCGTTCGCTCCCTCCTCGAGCCCCTTCCAGCGACGGATGAACTCATCCTTGCGCCCCGTGTCGGAATAATGCTTGTAGAACTGGCTCTTGAAGATGTCGGCATCCGAGAGAGGCAACCCTCGGTCGTTTAGAGTCGAGAAGATGCGTAGCGCGGTGTCCTGCGACTCCGCTTCAATGGGCAACAGTATCACATTGTTGATGACGCGTGTGGCCATGTAGACGGTGTAGGTGGGCCACTCGCTCACCAGTTGCTCAATTTTCCTCTGGAAGAAAGCAAAGTTGCGGGCATAGGCGCTTTTCCAGCCATCGCCTACATTGCCCTCTCGTAAAATCTCGAGGAATTCATTTTTGTCGTTGTCCGATGCAACCTCGGAGTCGATCTTGAGACGCTCCATGTCGGGCTCGTCGAACTCGTCGGTCTTCCATACACAACGGGCGATTGCCTCGCGCATCTTCACAGACTGCTTATCCTTCATGTTGGTGAACTTGTCGTAGAACGCGCGGAGCAGCAGCATGATGGTGGTGAGGCGTTGCTGGCCGTCAATGATCTCGAGTTGGCCAGAGAGGTTCTTAAAGGTGACGATGGGTCCTAGGAAGTATTCGTCGTTCTCGCTGTCGAAACGCTCGTAGTCATCGCCTGGAAAAGCGAACGAGAACAGGTCATCCCACAGCGTTGCGCATTCATCCTCGCCCCAGGCGTAGGGCCTCTGGTAGTCGGGGATGAGGAAGTCTGATCGCTTATCGGTGAGAAGATCGCGAATCGATCGCTGGTCGATGTTGAGCTTGGACATGAGCTGTACCTTCCGCGCGGGAACAATCAAGATGACACGGATTATATCGCCGAAGTCGTCATTCGCTCTATTGCTGCGAGCTACTGAATCTAGCAACCTCTGGCCAACCCTTACGGTTTCATGTCGTGATCCATATCGGCGCCGATCAATGCCCGTGATGCTTCTGCTTGCACCTTCTTTGGAGAGCGCGAACGAGAGATGCGATCTACAGACGACTGAATAGCTCCATCTGTTTTGCTTACAACAAAATGCGTGCCGAGCGCCTGCGGCATGAAGGAGGGAGTCTTCGCTTCGCCCATCTACTGGTTTGATATCACCGCGCAGGAGAAGGCCGCCATCGACCGCC
>CALLRY010000102.1:0-4184 GCA_938014285.1 uncultured Collinsella sp.
TTGCCGCTTTCGTTGTCTGCCGGTTTGTCTAAGTCTGTAACAACTGGACCGTTAAAAGTGGGCTAGGTGTTACAGATTGAGATTTTCCCTTAAGGGGGATTTGAATGTCTCGATCTGTAACAGATAGACCGGAAAATGGGTTCTAACTGTTACAGATCGAGACATTTTGGGACCGCGGTTGAACCATTGCGGCAAAACCACCACAAAGGTGCCTGTCCCCATTGTGGTGGTTTAGGGCTCCCAGGGGCAGGGGGCTTCGATGTGGATGTGCTCGCCGGTTACGGGATGCGTGAAGGACACGCTGTGGGCGTGGAGCATCAGGCCGCAGGGGCGCGGCGTTCCGTACAGGTCGTCGCCAACCAGGGGATGATGCTCGCTTGCCAGGTGCACACGGATTTGGTGCTTGCGGCCGGTGAGCAACTCGACATCGATATACGAGCGCGCGGGCAGGCCACGACGGCTCTTAAGACGTTTGAGCACCTTCACGCGAGTTTGAGACGGCTTGCCGCTGGCGCCGACGCGCATCTTTCGGCTGTCGTGACGGTCGCGGGCGATGGGCTTGTCGATGAGCTTCTCGTTCCAGTCGATCTTGCCCTCGGCCAGCGCCAGATAGTGCTTTTCGAAGGCGTGGTCGATGACCATTTGGTCAAAGGCGGGCTGCGTCTGTTTGTCGAGCGAAAACAACACCACGCCGGTGGTGTTGCGGTCCAGGCGGTTGAGCGGCTGCATGTCGGTCGCGGCAAAGCCGTCACCCATCGCCAGCAGCAGGTCGCTGGCGTAGTCGGTGAGCGTGCGCTCGCCGGTGCCGTCGCCGTGGACGATCATGCCGGCGGGCTTGTCGATGGCCATGAGCCAGGCGTCGCAGTAAAGGACTTGAGGTTCTTCGTTCACGTGTAAGCCTTTCGGTTAGCTAATTCCCACAAACATGCAGCCCGAGGTGGCGCCGCGCAGGCGGGCGGCGGGCTTGCGGCCGGCCTGTGCTGCTTCGACGGCACGACGGACGCGGGCGACGGCACGGCCCACCTCATCTGTCTCGAGCAGCGTTCCGTCTACCATGAGACGACGCACGCCGGCATCGAGCAGCTGAGGAACCTGCGGCGTGAGGTCGATGGGGTAGGCGTCGTACAGGCGAGAGCGGCCATGGATGTCGGTACGCACCGGCATGACCTTGCCGTCGATATTCTTGAGCGACAACTTGCGGGCGCGCAGACGGCAGTTGGCACAATCGTGGATGCAGCCATTGGCCACCTGCAGGATGCAGTGCTCGCTCGTCATAACGCGCGGGCGGCCGAAAACGGTGATGCCCAGGGCTGCGGGCGCGGCGGCGCCGAGCGAGATGATCTCGTCGAGCGTGATCTCGGGCGAGAGCCAAAACGCACCGGCTCCGCGCTCGGCAAGCGCCTCCATGCAGGGCGTGTTGTGCACCGGCAGGCAAGAGCGAATCTCGGCCGTGGCGCCGGCATGAGCGGCTACGGCGAGCTCGGAGATATTGCCGACGGCGACGGTGGCTCCGGCATTGATCCAAGGATCGACGCGCTCGTGGTCGACGGCGCGGCAGACCTCGTCGAGTACGGGCACGATACCCTGCTCAAATGCATCGGCAGGGGAGAGTCCGACAGCCTCGAGCGCGTCGGTGGTCATATAGATGCGCGTTGCACCCTCCGCGCGGGCTGCCTCGGCGGCCTCGAGCGAGGTGACGGTGGCGCAGATCTGCGGCTCGTCGCGGTAGTGCTTGGGCATGGGGCGCGTACATTTGTCGAGCACCGGCAACTCGAGCGTTTTTGCGCGCTCCTCGTACGGTGCCAGAATGGCCTCTTCCAGCGCCTTACAAGCGGCGGCGCGCACCTTGTGCACGGCGGAGAAGCCCATGCCGCAGCCCTCATCGAGCGCCACATCAAAGCTCGCGGCCTCAAAGGGAGAGGAGCCCATGCGCCCGACGTGCTCAACCAGATCGGATGCCTCGACGGCGCGGGTCTTGGCGGCCTCGACGGTGAAGCCCGTGGCGGTGGCGGTGAGCGCGGGGTTGTCACAGCAGGTGAGTGTGACAGTAAACGGCTCGCCCAGGCGCGCCACGACGGACACGTCAACAGCTCGGCGGCGCAGCACATCGCGCTTGAGCGCGGCGCCGGCGGCGTCAATGGCGCTCTGGCTTCGAATCACGCGCACGCGGCAGCCCTCGGGCATGCTACGGGGCACGCGGCACTCAATGATGTCACCGGCGGCGGCATCATCGGCGGCAATGGTGGTCAGGAACTGGTCAAACTCGTTATCGTGGCGAAGCTCCAGCAGGTCGCCTTTGCCCACGGGCTCAAACAGCTCAATGCGGGCGATGGCGGCGCGGCGACGACGGTCGTCGGACTTGAGGCCGCGCACATCGCGGTTGGCCGGGCGGCTGCCCAGCACCGTGCCCACGATCTGGCCGCGGTTGTTGGAACGCTCATAGCTCATCATCTCGTCGCCCGAGGTGCCGTCCTGATAGGCGTGCGTAAAGTCGCGGTTGAAGCAGCGCTTGAGCTGGCGCTGGCGGGCGGCGTCCTCGTCCTTATCTACGGCGACCCCGGCCAGCATGTCATCAATCTGATGACGATACACGTCGACGATGGAATATACGTAATCGGGGGCTTTCATGCGGCCTTCGAGCTTGAGCGATGCGGCGCCGGCGTCATACAGACGGCGAACAAGCTGTGAGGTGTTGGTGTCACGCGGGCACAGCGCGCGCTCGCGACCGGCAGGGGAGAGCGCGCGACCGTTCTCGTCGATCAACTCGTAGGGCAGGCGGCAGGGCTGGGCGCACATGCCGCGGTTGGCCGATCGTCCCGCCATGGCAAAGCTCGACAGCAGGCACAGGCCCGAGTAGCAAAAGCAGATGGCGCCATGGCTGAAGACCTCAAGGTCCACATCGGGCGCGGCGTCGTGAATGGCGGCGATTTCGTCGATGGAGAGCTCGCGCGAGAGAGTCACGCGGTCGGCGCCCTGCTCACGGCACCAAAGGGTTCCGCGGTCGTCGTGGATGTTCGCCTGGGTCGAGATATGTGTCTCGATGCCGGGCATGGTGCGCTTGACCTCAAAGAACAGACCCCAGTCCTGGATAATGAAGGCATCGGCGCCCAGCGTGGAGCAGCGATGGATGAGCTGCAGTGCATCGCCCATCTCGGACTGCTTGATGACGATGTTGACCGTGACGTAGACGCGCGACCCGGCTAGATGCGCGGCGCGGCAGGCTTGCTCAAAGGCCTCGTCGGTAAAGTTGGTTGCCTTGCGGCGGGCGTTGAAGCTGCCCATGCCGCAGTAGATGGCGTCTGCCCCGGCGGCGAGCGCGGCGGCAAAGGGCTCCGGGCCTCCGGCGGGGGCCAAAAGCTCGGGCCTGCGGTTGGTGGTTCGACTGGCGGTTGCGGTCATATCCTGCCTTTCAAAATGCTCAGATATTCAAAAGTATAGTGGTGCCGTTGCGGCAGGTGATGCCCGTGCTCCAAGCGGGATAAAGTCTTCAGCAGCTTGGGCTGGCTGACCCCGTGGAGAACCGTTCAGCGGTTCGGGGAAACCGTTGGGCGATAAAATATTCTCGCAAGCTGATAATATTCTTGCATCAAACAGAAACCTTGAGTACTATCCCAATCAAGCGCGGTGTTCAGACCGAATTGTGCCTCCCGGTGCGAACGCCGCGCTCACGCTCTCTATTTGATCGTAAGGAGAAAAACATGAGCAAGACCGTCGTGTCTTCCGATAACGCACCCGCAGCCATCGGCCCGTATTCCCCTGGTATCCAGGCCGGCAACATGGTGTTCCTGTCCGGCCAGCTGGGCATCGACCCCGCAACCGGCAAGATGCCCGAGGGCGTCGAGGCCCAGGCCAAGCAGTCCCTCGCCAACGTCGAGGCCCTGCTGACCGCTGCCGGCGCCACCTTTGCCGATGTCGTCAAGACTACGGTCTACCTGGCCGACATCGCCGACTTCGCCGCCGTGAACGAGATCTACGCCTCCAAGTTCGAGGCCCCGTTCCCCGCGCGTAGCGCCTTCCAGGTTGCCGCCCTTCCGGCTGGCGGTCTGGTCGAGATCGAGGTCGTCGCCGCTCTCTAAGGCGTTGGCCACAACTAAACATGACATGCAAAAAGACCCTGCAGCGCGTGCGATGAACTGCCTCCCATTTCTTGGACATGAGAAATGGGAGGCTTTTTATGCGTGTCG
>CALLRY010000103.1:0-2713 GCA_938014285.1 uncultured Collinsella sp.
AGGAGAACACCACGTCGCGCAGCTCGATGAGCGGAACGACCTCGGCGCCGCCCATACCGTTCGTGCCCGCCGCACTATTCATATCGATCGTCAAAACGTCGCCCTTCCCCATTTGCATCCCCAGTCGGAACCAGCAGCGCCTACAGCACGGCGCACAACACTGTCAGCAGCGCCACGCCGGCCGCATAGGCCGCATCGCGCCAGCCAAACCTGGCGCGCGCGGGAGCCGGATACGCACCGGCAAAGCCGCGGCAAAGCATAGCCTCGTCCATCGCGCGGCTGCATTTCATCGCCTTGATAAAGGTCATGCCCATGATACCCGCGATCGAATCGGTACGCGAAAATCCCTCGGGCGCACGGCCAACGCTGCGCAGCATGACCGATTCGCACAGATCGTGCGCCGTACGACCCAGCACCTCGATGTGCTTGAGCGCCATATCAAACGTAAAGATAACTTCGTCGGGTAGATGCAGCATCTTGAGCGCCGCCGACATGCGGCTCCACGTGAGGGTCCACGAAACGCCCAGCACCAGCGACACATTAATGAAGGTCTTGAGCGCAATCTTGAGCATGGCGCCCGTAGCGGAAGCACCCAGCAGCAGGGCAGGCAGCGCCAAAACCACTGCGAGCCCCGCGGCGCCAAGCGCCGGCACAAAGGTCGCGCGCAGCCCGCGTACGGGACGCACGGCAACGAGCACCAGCGCGATAGCCGCCATCAACATGAGGTACAGCGGGCTCTGCGTCAGACACACGCACAGGACGCAGACGAACATCCCCACCAGGCGCACCGGAGCCGAAACGCAAGAAAGGGCGCGGTCGACCATCGACCCGCCCTCGTGCGCGCCTCCACCCAGGCGAACCCGCTCAAGCAGGCTCGCCAGGTGCAAGACGTTCTTTTGCATCACACGATGCCGAGCCCCCGCGGGCTCGTATCGCTCCTCGGCCGCAAGCCAGCTAGGCAGCTTGACCATCTGCATGCGCTCAGTTTTCCTTGACCGTAAGCGAGATCAAGCGGAATGCGATGGTGAGCACCGCCACGCCAATTACGCCCGAGAGGATATACATGGCAGCCTGGCCGGCAAAGCCAAGACCCTGCTCCTCGGAATAGGCCTGCAGGTAATCACCCGTAGGCAGAGCGTCGGCAAAGGTCGGGGTATCAAGGCCGACCGAAGCCTGCAGGCTGTCGTCGCCAGCCTCCTGAACGGCGGTCGCGGCGCCCTCGGCGTCCCACTCACCCCAGGCGTCACCCGTGGCCAGCAGGCCCAGCGGCGTGGCCACGACAAGCACGGCGATCAGGATGAGCGTGGGGACCAGCGAGGTCTTCTTAGCAGCAGCGCCCTCGGCAGCAAGCTGGCCATCGACGGCCTCGGGCCCGACGATAATGCTCGGCGCCGTCTTCTTAATGAAACCGTAGATGGCGGCCGTCGCCACGCCCTCGATCACGCCGGCAACCAGCATATGCGGGATCAACATGGCCGGAATAGCCACGGACAGCGGGAAGGGGCAGTACAGCGGCGCGCCCGAAGCGTTGGTAAAGAGCATCGGCTGAATACCAAACTCGATTGCCGCGCACAGGGCCGCCAGGCACAGGCCGACCCAACCGCTCACGATGGCAGAAACCGAGGTGCCCCAGCTCTTGTCGTGCAGACGGCTGTTGAGCGCACGGAACACGATAGCAGCGACAAACGGCAGCACAAAGGCCATGTTAAAGCAGTTGGCGCCAAACGACAGAACGCCGCCGTCGCCAAACAGAAGCGCCTGCAATGCCAGCGCGACCGAAACCGCAATGGCAGCAGCCTCGGGGCCCAGCAGCAGCGCGATGAGCGCGCCGCCGACGGCGTGACCCGTGGTGCCGCCAGGTAGCGGCACGTTGAACATCATGAGCAGGAAGGAGAACGCGGCGCAGACGCCCAGGAAAGCCATGTGCTCGCGATCGAGCGTGGCGCGCACCTTTTTGATGCAATGAACCCAAACGGGCACCATCGCCACCGCCATAACGGCATCGGTCTGCGGGGACAGGTAGTTATCTGGAATGTGCATATACGCCTCCCGGTTATCGACGCACAGAATTGCAACGCCGCTTGAATCACCTTGTCAGTGTTACGCATTGTCAGATTCGTAACACGCCGCGGGCTATCATAGCAAAACGGCGCACTGCCGACAAAGCAGCACGCCGTTATGTAATGCGCGTGTCATATATGAAGGCTCAACGGTGCCTTATACCGAAAACAGCAGTCACGTAAGACTCGGCGGCAGCCGACGCTGGCCTATATCCGGCGCAGGACCTAGCCGCGGACCTCGCCGTTTACGCCCTTGCACACCTTGGTGACGATCTTCTGGTGCGCCTTTTCGACCTCTTCGCTGGTGAGCGTGTGGTCGTCGGAGCGATACGTAAGCGCAAAGGCCATGGATTTCTTGCCCTTGCCGATGCGGACCGGATCGCGGTAGACATCGAACAGGCGCACGCCCTCGAGCAGCTTGCCGCCGGCACTCGTAATACGACGCTCAAGATCCTCGCAGGTCACAGTGTTGTCGACTACGATAGCAAGGTCGTGCTCAACGGCCGGGTACTGCGAGAACTCACGGTAGTTCTCCTGGTTGCGGGCGCCCTTGATCAGCTTGTCCAGGTCGAGCTCAAAGGCAACGACGACCTCGTCAATGCCCATAGTCTCGCGCGCCTCGGGGTGGATCTCGCCAACCCAGCCCAGCACGG
>CALLRY010000104.1:0-5224 GCA_938014285.1 uncultured Collinsella sp.
AGTCGACATAAACGGCGACACCGGCGGGACCGTAGCCCTCGTACACGATGTTCTCGTAGACGGCGGCGTCGGCACCCGAACCGAAGGCCTTGTCGATAGCGGACTTGATCTTGTCCTTAGGCATGGACTGAGCCTTGGCCTTGGCAACAGCAGCAGCGAGGCTGGCGTTGTTCTCGGGCAGCGGGTCGCCGCCGAGACGGGCAGCAACGGTGATGTTGCGGCTCAGCTTGGAGAAGAGGGCGGAACGCTTGGCGTCCTGCGCGCCCTTACGATGCTTGGTTGTGGCCCACTTAGAGTGTCCGGACATACGTGTCTCCTATCGGTTTCGACCTAAAGCCCAGCGCAGATGCTCGGGCAATATAAACAAACGTCGTTATGATATACCTACTGGCCTGCGAGATAAACCCCAAAATGAAGGCGTCGTGATGATACAGCCCCTTGGTGCAAAGCAACCTGACCCCTTTGCACCAAATTAGGACCAGAGGAGGTCGCTGCGGGTGATGGTGGCGCCGATGGCAAAGGGCATGCAGGCGATGACCGGATACAGATAGCGCATGTAGGTCGAGCCGTTGCAGGGACCGATCAGGCACACGGCGAGCACGCCCAGCAGCGGCACCCAAATGGCCAGCCCGCGCCACGAATGACGACGTAGCAGATAGACCACCACGGCGATCATAATCCACACATAGGTGGCTGAGCTCATGGTGAGCGAGATAAACGGGATGCGCTGCACCGCCACGCGGTACAGGTTGATCAGGTGGTCGCACCAGCGCACAACCTTGCTATCGACCGGATGGAAGTCGAAGTACTTGAGGTTATCGGGCTTTGCCATAATCTCGGCACTGCGCGCCGTGCTGTAAACCCACGCATCGCGGGCACTCGGATAAAAGTAGCCGTAGTAGTTATTGATGAGCGCCGAGATATAGCACTCGGGATCCTTTTTGAACATCTGGGCCCACACCTCAAAATAGGCCTTGATGTCCTCCTGCGAGACGTACTCGTTAAAGCAATTTTTGACGGCGTCCGACTTATCCGGGTTGTAACGGCGGCCCAGGTTCTCGTACTTGAGCACACGGTCGATCGCGGCACGCTCTTCGTCGGTCACCAAGCCGTCGCAAGGAGCCTCCACGATGGTGCCGTCCTCCTTAACCGTGGGGTTGACGCCCGAGTTGAGGCCGTCGTGCTTTTGGACGAAACGAGCCGTCTGCTGGAACGGAATCGAGAGGATTTCGCGCTTGGAACCAGGCGTGATGTCGTGCGCCGGCATAAAGACCTTGGTGAAGTACATGTTAGAGGCAAGGCAGAGTGCAAGCACCGCAAGAACTCCCACCCAGCGGAAACGCGGGATGGCGCCCGAAGGTGCAGCACTAGCCTGCTTGGCCGCACGGCGAGCCACATGTGCGTCCCATGCGCAAAACGCCGTCGCGATTACGCATGCCGCCAAGGGAAACACCAGGCCGCCGTTGCGGAGAAACGTGGAACCCATGGCGCCCAGAGCGAGCAGCAGCCAGTCGTGGCGCGCAAAGAGCACAGGCCTCTGTTCGCCTGCACGCTCGACATTGGCATCGCGACGGGGCAGGCCGCAGGCCACGAGCTTCACGGTCTGCACCAACAGCACCAAAAACGCGTCGGCAAACAGCACGTCTTTGGTAAGCAAGGCCGCGTAGTTGGAGAACATGGGCATAAACACAAAGAACAGCAGGATTACGCCGCGGACCGACAGGCTCACGCCCAGCTTGCGCAGCGACGAGATGGAATAGGCCATGCAGGCGGCCGTAATGACGAACTGAGCGCAGGTGTAGATGACAAGACCTGCGTTGGCGCTGTTGAACAGTGAAAGCCCCAGCTGGACGCACGAACCGATGATAGCCGTATGCACCACGGGGTGATGTCCGTTGAGCAGCACATTGGGATTGAGCAGACGCAGGTAGTCACTCGTGCCGTTGGGGTAGTTGAACCACTGGCGAATCTGCGCACCCGTATCTCCCATAAAAAGGCCGGGCAGCGAAGCGATGAGCGTGGGCGCCCAGGCGACCATAAGCACCAGGAAGGGCCCGGCAAAGGGATGGACCGAGAGCACGGCGTGAGCCACACGCCATACGCGGCCAAAGTGCGCTTCAGAAAACGGAATGCGCCGAGAGCTCAGCCAATCCAGACACTCAAAAGCCAGATAGAAGGCAACGACCGCCAAGAGCATCCAGCCCGCACCGCCTATCCAGGCACAGATAATGCGGGCCTTGTCGCCGAGCACGATCTCGGCCGAATCGGTGAGGTCGTAGCTGCGGCCAAACACCATGCAGACGGCAAAGAACAGCGACGGAAGGATCACCGAGGGACGCCAGGCGTCGCCGCGGCCAAAGAATACGTAGCGAAACGGCAGCGTGAGCAGGCAGGCAAGCGCAAGCAGCATGACCGCGTCGGTATGGCCGGCAAACGAGAGGAGCACCTCGTAGCACACGTACAGCATGCCCGAGGCTTTGGGGTCAATTGCCAAGACTGCGTTGCTCGACACCGGGGCGGGATCGATGGAAAACGCCGTGGTCGCCAACAGCGCGAGCAAAAATGCGATGAGCGTCTGCTTGGCGGGGTAGCGCTTAAACCAGACGATGCGGGCAGCGTCGCGCGCAGCCGTTGTGGAGAGGTCGGAATCCTTCACAGTCCGAAAGCCTTTCTAGAAACCTATCAAACTCGGCAAAACCACCACAAAGGTGCCTGTCCCCTTTGTGGTGGTTTTGGTGGTTAGGCGTCCAAGTAGACGCGCTGGGGGCGATTGCGGTGTCGGGCGAAGATGATGAGCGCCAGACCGGCGATCACGAGCGGCAAACTCAGCAGCTGACCCATGGTGATGACGCCGCCCAGCAGATAACCCAGCTGGGCATCGGGCACGCGCACGAACTCAACGAGAAAGCGGACGATGCCGTACCCCATCACGAACACGCCCATAAACGTGCCCTGGGGCAGTAGCGGCTTTTTGCGGCTGAGCACCTGCAAAATACAGAAGAGCACGACGCCCTCAAGAAACGCCTCGTAGAGCTGGGAGGGATGGCGCGGCATATCGCCCGCGGTGCCGCCAAAGACCACACCCCAAGGCAGATCAGTCGGTTTGCCCCACAGCTCGCCGTTGACGAAATTGGCGCAACGTCCCAGGCACAGCGCCAGCGGGGCGCCGATCACGGCAAGGTCGGCGATGGTCCAGGCGTCGAGTTTATACATGCGGCACACGATGATGCCGCCCAAGATGCCGCCCACCAGACCGCCGTGGAAGCTCATGCCGCCCTCGTTGGTGGCAAAGATTTCGAGCGGGTGAGTCCAATAGTAGCCATCGCCGTAAAAGACGACGTAAAACAGGCGCGCGCCGATAATAAGGCCAAAGACCGCGCCGACCACGACGCTCGTCAGGTCATCAATCGTAATGTCGAAGCCCCAACGACGTTGCGTGCGGTACATAACGACCGCCGTGAGCAGAGCGCCGACCACGTAGGCCAGACCGTACCAGTAGATGGTGATGGGGCCCGCCGAGATCGCGACGGGATCAAGCATATGGTAGAGGTCGTTGAGCATATCGATCCCTCTGCTCCCTACATACAAATGCGGCCGCGGGCCTTGCGCTCGCAGCCGCATATCTGGGCGTAACGTCTATACGGAGCGTACCGTCCGCAGCTTTCGCATCTTAGAACGGCGCGTACTCGTCGTACAGGTCCTCGGCCTCGCCGGAAGCATTGACCTGCTCGACGCGGGTAACGCCGGGCACATGCTCCTTCAGGATGCGCTCGATACCCATGGAAAGGGTCAGCGAGCTCATGGGACAGCCGGCGCAAGCGCCCTGCAGTTCCAGCTTAACGACGCCCTCGTCGTCGACGCCCACATACTCCATATCGCCGCCGTCGGCCTGCAGGTTGGGGCGAATCTCTTCAAGAACCTTCTTAAGCAGCTCTTCGTTAACAGCCACAGGGGCTCCTTTCTCACAACAACGCGGGCACGCCCGCGGACAGAAGCTATGTTACTACAGCCATGTACCCGCTCACGAGCCGTCCATGCGCGCAGACGCGACTTTCACGAGTAGTCAATTTGGGACGGGGCTCTTTGAGCTGCGTTCGTCGCCAGATAGCGACAACGCATATTACTGCTGAGCTTGTCCCCCGGTACCAATCTGGACATCGACGATGACCTGGCGGTAGCTGATGCCGCAGGAGTCGAGAATGCGGCGGCTGATACGGCCGTCATCGGTGTCGGCATACTTATTGTCCAGGTAGACGACCTCGCCCACACCCACCTGTGCCAGGATCTTGGCGCAGTCGTGGCACGGGAACAGCGTGACGTAGACCGTGGAACCCTCAAGGTCTTTGAGCGAGCCGCGATAGTTGAGCACGGCGTTGGCCTCGGCATGGACTACGTAGTTATGCTTGTCCTGCAGCGGGTCATCGCTCGTGCCCCACGGGAAAAAGTCGTCGTTGAGCGCCGAGGGCGTACCGTTGTAGCCCACCGAAAGGATGCGGTGGTTGGTGCTGGCGATGCACGCGCCCACCTGCGTGTTGGGGTCCTTACTGCGGCGCTGCGCGGCGATGGCCACGCTCATAAAGAACTCATCCCAGCTAATAACGTCGCGGCGCTTGCCCGACGCGGTTTGATGAAGATCGTCCGACATGGCAGACACCTCCGAAATCGCAATAGTTTGACCCATTGTAGCAGGTGGAAGGTGGAGACGTTTTTGTCCCATTGCCCCCATCGCTACGCGCGGCGGGGCTTTTGGTTGATGTGGTAGAGCTCGGCGAGGCCCCGCAGCGTCAGCGCATCGTCGACCGTCAGGCTATGGCCGACCAGCGCCGCAAGCGCCTCGGCATCGTCGCCGGTAATGACGATGGGCACATCGCCCTCCCCCGCGGCCTTGGTCGCACGCATCTCGGCGAGCACCATGTCGAGCATGCCGTCGATGCGGGCCACCTCGCCCAGAACCACGCCCGAGCGCATGGCCTCACGCGTGTTACGGCCGATGACGTGTGTCGGCGCCGAGGGCTCAACTTGAGGCAGGCGCGCCGCAGCGGCCGAGAGCGAACGGGCGCCGAGCGCCAGCCCCGGCGCGATAACGCCGCCGACAAAGGTGCCGTGTGCGTCGATGACCTCGATATTGGTCGTCGTGCCCAGGTCGATCACAATGCACGGCGAGCCGTAGACGGCGCGGGCAGCCACGGCGTCGGCGATGCGGTCGGGACCGATCTCGGCCGGG
>CALLRY010000105.1:0-4325 GCA_938014285.1 uncultured Collinsella sp.
CGGACTCGACGCATCCAAGCTCAAGCGCGGCCCGGTCGCCTGTGGCGTCGGTTGTATAGCAGCGTCCGACCGTCATCAGCGTGCTGTGCAGGCGCATCACGGTCGCGGCCATATCTTCGAGCGAACCGGCATCATCGAGCACGAGCGGCGCGAACGGATGCGCTCCCCGCTTCGTGTCCGCCATCATGAGTTCTCCAAGAGCCTGAGCGCGTTGGGCATGTTCGAAATGGTCAGCCGAATAGCTTCGTCGATTGACGTGGTGCCGCCGAGCAAAATCGGTGATGCTGAATTTGCCACGTGCGCAGTTGAATGATCTTCTTGAGCAACGCAATCAGCGCCGTCATCTTGTTGAACATAGCTCCAAGGCATGTCTGACTCCTCTATAGCTTTACAGACGAAATAGCCTGCGAGTTGTACTCCAGAGCAATCGGTTGCCAGACGAGGTCTTCGATGGTGCAGTTTAGGGTGTCTGCAAGCGCCAATGCCGAGGAAACCGAGGCGCGGCGTAGGTCGAGCTGGTTCTGCTCGTAGAGTTGTATGGCGCGAAGCTTAACCCCCGATTGGGCGGCGAGCTGTTTTTGCGTTAGTCCGGCAGCCTTTCGTGCCGCCTTGAGGCCCTTTTTGTCTGCCTGGGCGTTGTTCCATTTTTCGATGACAATCTGCGCGAATTTATCTTCGGAGGCCTCGTGGAGCGGATGGTACGAGCCGATGATCCAATCGAGCGGAGCGACTTCGAGTAGCTTATTAAAGCCCAAGCTGCTCATCCATTGCGTATAGGCCATAACCCACCCCGCCCAATACTGAGGCGAACGGTCGAACGGATAGGTCTCCCTACATCTGACGGGGGTCAGTCCCGCATGGGCGATAATATCGCGCGCGAGCTCGTCGCCCGCCATGCCGCAGACGACGCGAGGCATACCGCGCTCAAACTGTTTCATCTCAAGAGCGTTCGACATGATCGCCGTCAACTCGGCTGGAGTCAGCCCTTGGTCACAGAGAGCAAAATCGACCGCCTCGCCCAGCGTTCTCATTGCATCCTCGAGATACATCTCACTGTAGGCGTGGGTCATCGCCCGTCATCCCCTCTCGAATGATATCGACGATACGTATTCCCTCAAACGGGTTTTCGGCAAGGAGCTCCCGATACTGCGCCCTTGCCGCTTCATCTCGTTCCTTGGCCAATGGACCATACAGAGCTTGCTGCGTACGTTCAAATCCAGCAAAACGAATGCTCTTAAACGCACGCTCGCTTTTGAGCACAATCTGCTCCCCCAGGTTACCGAGCCTCATAGATCGTCCAAGCTGATTGACGGTGATCGTATTGTTTACAAAAGCTCTGGCATAGCTAAAGTACGAGTCGTCCGCACGCCACCCCCTTATTACGTCGCAAGTGCTCGTCTGAGGTAGAAAGTGATCATGGAGATATTCGCACGCCCCCGCGGCAATGGCGGTATCTTTGCGAAAAGAACGATGCTCAACGAGCAATGCTATCCAATGCAGGACGCAATATTGCGGCGATAGCAAGTCGAGAACTTTGAGATCGGCTATATCGAGTTCATAGCGATTCGCAAAGCCATCGGCATCGCGCGAGCATGCCCATTCCCTTGCAAGGTCGAGGCTCTCTGTGCAATAGAATCCCTGTCCATAGTCGTTATGGATTTTCCCCAGGCCAAGCTGGGGAGTCTCAATGATTTTCTGAGAACCATGCCACAGTTCCACGCGAGTCTCCTAACAGGTATCGCTCTAGCGATAGTATAACATACTATCGCTAGAGCGATACCTGTGTTCAAATAGCAAGAGGGTGTCTGGAACCGAGTTTGAGTTCAATACTGGCTTCTAAGGCTCGCCGAGTCCGGAAGTATGCGACAAAATTCAGACTTGCTGATCACGCCGGAGCACACTAACGCCTCGTCCTGCTTACAGAGCTTCATAGACACGCACCTCATCTTGCTCGATGCTTTTGCGGAATGCCGGGCGCATGTGCTCTGGTGGGTTGGTGAAGATATCAACCTTTCGCCCAAGTTCCCTCTCGAGCTCATGGGAGAGTTCGTAAAGCGTGCCGAACGTCATGGTGTTGCCGCAGACTAGGCGCAAGTCAATATCGCTATCGGGCGTTTGTTCGCCTCGGGCAAACGAGCCAAATAAATATGCTTCGCTGACGTCGTATTGAGCAAGCACGCGAGAGGCGAAGGTGGATATGTCGGTAGGCGAAATCATGGGTTATTTGCCGTTCAACAGTAGAACGTCAGGGGGCCAGCGTCGAAACCACCAGTCCGGTTTTTTGGCGTTCGGCGAGCTCGAAGATAAATGGGGCGTTTGATCTAACAAACTCGGTCAAAAAATCCAGATCGTCTGTAGAAAAACCTTCGACATTGAACCAATAAACTGCAGGCAAGAAGCATTCCGCATGGTCAAAGCTAAAATCAACCGGACGCTCGACGGCTACGCGAACGGTCCCGTCATCTCGTGTTTCTGAGTAGGCAAGCTGAGTGCCGTCGTCAAGCTGAACATAGCTCCAAAACACGTCTACCTCCTTAGTGTTTATATCCGAGTATAAAGAGCAGACTAGATGGTTTGGATGTTCTTTGTAGAACGAGTTTGTCAAAAAGACATTTTTAGAATTCATGCAGACTCTCCGAAAAAGAAAATGCCTCCAACCCAAAGAGATTGAAGACATCTTCTCAGTGGGCTTTCTTTTGATTTCGTTGGTCGCGCCCTACGACCAATTTCTGATTTAAGTATGCCCAAGTAATGAAGGAAATGAGTGAGGTATCGAAAATGAATTTGGCAGAATTAGGCAGAGTCAAATAACGAATGCCTCGTGTTATTTCTTACCCTTCGTTCGGAAGCAGAAGCTTGGTATATATCTGGAAGACAGTAAGAAGAAATAGGTCTTCCATGGTCTCGATTCTCTCGCCATCGAAACCGCCGGGGCACCCGTAGTCCTTATCGTTGGCCTCGTCACCAGAGCCGTAGGTCGCCGCGTAGAATGCAATGGTCGACGCGAATCGGCAGGCCTCAATCTCGGAGATCGATTCGAATTGATATTCATTTTTTAGATAGGAAATGGGGGCGAAGGAAGCATCCCTCGATTCGAAGGCCTCGGAAAGTACCTTACGGATAAGGTAATCGTACCCCGGGGTACAGCTATCAGGGGGCAGGAAGGAAGAGTCCAAGCACTCAGGAAGAAGGCCAACCCGAGGTGCTGGCAGTCTCTTCCCCGCATACCTTTCGAGGCTGCGAAGCACGTATTTCCCATCATCATAAAGAACAGATTCATCTTCTGGGAAGCGGTCAAGAAGGGCGGCTTCGACTGCGGCGATGCAACGGACGAACAGGTCATCCTCTCTCCTGACCCGCAAGTCAAGATCGCAGTATTTAAGAATTAAATTCTGTACCTCCGGCACGAGACAGCAGAAGTTCCGGTACATCTCACGTGAATAATAAAAAAGGTCATTGTGCATGGCGGCGACAGCGCAAAGCGGAATTAATCCTCTGTCTAAGTAATACTTCGAGATAAACTCGACCGCCTGCGCCTTATTCCCCTCGGCGTGTCTGCGCTCGTCTCTCTCGTCCTGGCGACGCTCGAATTCTTCCATGCGCTTGCTCTGGCGATACTGTTTCATGCCAATGATGGCTGTTACAAGTAAAGAGATAAACGCGCATATTAATTCAGCCCATTCGTTACACTTCACAAGATGCTCCCACAATACTTAATAGTGTTGCAATTCTATATACCAAGTAATTCTACGCATGGGACGTAGACCTCGACCGCAACGCCGGATATACGCAAAAGAGGGGTTAGACCATACTGTTTGCGCTATAAATGAACTCAGCGAATATATATCCGCCTTGTGCTCGAACCTGATCGTCGTATTGCGGTGCTCCGTGTACTGCCGATATTGCGCTTGGGCACCGGAGCCGACATAGGTCCCGGAGCCTAATTTGCTGTTTGCGGTCTGCCCCACTTTATTGTTAATTCTTTTTTCTCGCGTATATTAACCCGGGTCTCGTTGTCATGATTCAGCCCATGGTTGCGTCCGCATGACCACCGCCTTCGATAATTAGGCGCCTATTAACAAACAAGCAAATAGCTAAGCCTCGTGGATGTCCCTTTCTTCCAAAAGGCAGCTATCTCAATAGTGACATGCGGCGGCTAGAAGCACTGTACCAAGCAGGAAAAGCGTCACGGAAGCGGCGATCCAGTTGTTGTCGGCGGTCTTGGGGAGCGACGACACCGTTGCTGTAGCAGGCTTGGACTTGGTCGTCTTGGCGACCGTGGTCTTGGTTATTGTCGTTGTTGTCTTGGTTGTCGCGGCCGCGAG
>CALLRY010000106.1:0-3710 GCA_938014285.1 uncultured Collinsella sp.
CACGGTGTCGCCGATGCTAAAGATACCTGGATCGAACAGGCCCACGATATCGCCCGCGTACGCCTCGTCCACGATGGCGCGGTCGTCGGCCATCATCGACGTGCCCGTAGCAAGCTTGAGCTTGCGGTTGCCCTGCACGTGGAAGGCGTCCATGCCGCGCTCGAACTTGCCCGAGCAAATGCGCACAAAGGCGATGCGGTCACGGTGGTTCTTGTCCATGTTGGCCTGGATCTTAAACACAAAGCCGCTAAAGTCGTTGCGGCAGGGATCGACCGGCTCGCCGGTGAGTGTATCGGTATAGGCGCGCGGCGTCGGGGCCAGACGCAGGAACTCCTTCAGGAAGGGCTCCACGCCAAAGTTGGTGAGCGCCGAGCCAAAGAACGCCGGGCTCAGCTTGCCGCAGGCCACGGCATCCAAGTCGAGCTCGTCGCCGGCACCATCGAGCAGCTCGATGTCGTCCATCAGGTTCTTATGGTTTTCCTCGCCGATAAGCTCGTCCATGGAAGGATCGCCCAGCTCGGCTTCGACCTCGGCGACCTTCTTGGTGGCGTTGGCGTGGCCATCGCCCTCAAAGGCAATGACGCGACGGGTCTGACGGTCGAACACGCCGCGGAAGTTGCGGCCACTGCCGATCGGCCAGTTCATGGGATACGTATTGATGCCCAGGACGTTCTCGATCTCTTCCATGAGCTCAAACGGGTCGCGAGCCTCGTGGTCGAGCTTGTTCACAAAGGTAAAGATGGGAATGTGGCGCAGCGTGCAGACCTTAAAGAGCTTTTTGGTCTGGGCCTCGACGCCCTTGGCGCCGTCGATGACCATGACTGCGGCGTCGGCGGCCATAAGGGTACGGTAGGTATCCTCCGAGAAGTCCTGGTGGCCGGGGGTATCGAGGATGTTGACGCAGGCGCCGTTATAGGTGAACTGCAGCACCGAGGAGGTGACGGAGATGCCGCGCTGCTTCTCGATGTCCATCCAGTCCGAGACGGCATGCTTGGCCGAGCTCTTGCCCTTGACCGAGCCGGCGGTCTGGATACTGCCGGTATAGAGCAGCAGCTTCTCGGTAAGCGTGGTCTTACCGGCGTCCGGGTGACTGATGATCGCGAATGTGCGGCGCGACGAGATTTCATCCGACAGGCTTGCCATGCGGATCCTTTCTTGCATTGAGTGCATTACGTCGTTGTAACCGTACTATTGTAGCCGCGAAATCCCGCTCTAGGGCGCCTATCAGGACAAATTCATCAGTTGGGGCCAGGGTAGCCGGCCCAATCAGTATTTGCCTCTTGCATAACTGTATATAGTGTATATATACTGTGCTTACCGGTTATATACACGTGTAGCCCAACAGCTAAGGAGCCGCTGTGGACATCATCCTATCCAATTCGAGCGACAAGCCCATCTACGAGCAGATAACCTCGCAGGTCAAAGCCCAGATCCTTTCGGGTACGCTCGCTGCGGGAGCCAAACTCCCCAGCATCCGTGCACTCGCGAGCGATCTTGGCGTGAGCGTCATCACCACCAAGCGCGCCTACGCCGACCTGGAGCAGCTTGGGTTTATCTGCACCGTGCAGGGCAAAGGCTGCTTTGTCGCCGAGGGCAACCAAGAACTCTTGCGCGAAAGTCAGCTCTGCCATATCGAAGATCTGCTTGCGAAAGCGGCAAGCCAAGCCGAAACCCTGGGCGTCACGCGCGACAAACTGCACGAGATGCTCGACCTGGTGGCCCCCGAAACCATGCAGTAGCCATCTGCAAGAAAGGCTATACCATGCAAAACTTGCTTGAACTCAAAGGCATCTCACGCACTGTAAGCGACCGCTTTTCGCTGCGTGACGTCACGCTTGCCGTGGAACCCGGCCAGATCGTCGGCTTTGTCGGTGCCAACGGTGCTGGCAAAACAACGACGATTCGAGCTGCTCTCGGGCTTATAAAGCTCGACGCCGGCGAAGTGCACCTGTTTGGGCAGCACTGTGGCGCCGACGCGCCCGATGAGTTGCAACGCCATCTACGCTCCCGCGTCGGTCTTGTCCTGGACACGTGCCCCTTCCCCTCCACGCTCAAGGTGGGCCAGATCGAGTCGCTCGTAGGCCCGGCGTACCCCACGTGGGACCGCGAAACGTTCGCCGAATTCATCAACCGATTTGGACTCGATCCCAAGACAAAGGTCAAAGACCTCTCCCGCGGCATGAGCATGAAGCTGCAGCTTGCCTGCGCCCTCAGCCACAATGCCAAGCTGCTCGTTTTGGACGAAGCCACCGCGGGCCTCGATCCCATGGCACGCGAGGAGCTGCTTGATGAGCTGCTTGCCTTTGTCGGCGACGGCCAGCACAGCGTGCTGCTCTCGAGCCACATTACGTCCGACCTCGATCGCACCGCTGATCGCGTCATCTGCATCGATAACGGTTCGATTGTGTTTGACCTGCCGCGCGAGGACATTACCGACCGTGCCGGCATCGCCCACTGCACCCAATCGCAGGCTGCCGAGCTTATGGCTTGCGTCGAAGGCGCCTGTGCCGTCCACCACGCCTATAGCGTGGACGTGCTCGTGCCCAACCGTCGCGAAACGCTCGAGGCCTTTCCCGAGATTCCCTGCGATCGGGCAACCATTGATGACTATCTGCGCCTCATGCTGAAAGGGGCTTCGAAATGAAACGCGCCTTTATGTCCGAGCTCGCCATCGTTCGCTCACTTGTCCCGAGCATCGCGGGTGTCGGCCTGTTCATGTTCGTCGTGCTGACGCTCGCCAACGCGTCGGATGGCGATTCCGGTATGAGCGTCGGCGTTTGCGCCGTCAGTGCCATGTCGCCCATCATAATCATGAACTCACTGGCCGGTTTCGACAATCAAAACGGTTGGGAGCGTTATCGGGCAACGCTGCCCTTCTCGCGCAAAGACATCATCTGCGCACGCTACCTGAGCATCATTGTCTTCTCGGCTGTCATGGCGTGCGCCGCCGCGCTTCTGAGCATCGTCTCCTTCCCGCTCTTCAACAGCGCGGGTATCCCGTTGACGGGACAGATCGTCTTTGAGATTGCAATAGCCTCGGCAGCATCGATCCCTCATGATGGTGTTTTTGGCGCAGCCGCTGTTCTTTCGATTTGGACACATGGAGGCGCTGCGCCTATCCGTTGGTCTGTTTGCCCTGCTTGGCTGCGGCACCATGGCCACGTTGAGCTCCTCCAACCCCATCAGCAACTGGCTCATGTCGATTGCCGGAGCGAATCCCGACCCTGCCGTTCTGGGCTGTCTGTGTGCAGGAATTGCCGTGCTGGCCCTCGCACTATGTGCAATCAGCTGCACCGTCAGCACCAAGGTTTATCGAGTACGCGATCTGTAATCGACAGCCAAAGGGCTTGGGCTGCACGCCACCTCATTTACTAGATAAGACGAAGCAACAACAACGCCGCCGCCCTTCGAAGCATGCCGTTTAGATCTTGGAAACCAAAGAGAAGTCGACAGCATATCGACAATTCGAGCCTTCACCAAATGGCTCCCCGGAACATAACCCCCGTCTCGCCGCGGCCATATCAAACCTTCATGGTGGGGCGGTATCCTCATGTCCATAAAACTCGCAGGATAAACCCATTATCCAAGGAGGCACCGCACCCGTGTCGTGGGTTGTCGCAGCATTTGCGTCAGCATTCTTTGCCGGCATCACATCCATCTTGGCCAAATGCGGCATCAAGCAGACCGACTCCGATGTCGCGACGGCCATT
>CALLRY010000107.1:0-4986 GCA_938014285.1 uncultured Collinsella sp.
TCGCGCAGTACGCGGCCCGCCTCGCCCTTGTCCTCGGCAAGCGCCATCAGCAGATGCTCGGTCACCACAAAGCTGTCGTCCATCTTGGTGGCCTTCTTCTCGGCCTTCTCGATGACGCGGACGAGCTCATTGGACAGGCCCATCTGCTGGCCCTCGCCCGAAACCTTGGGCGCGTGGTCGATGGCATCCTGTGTGGAGCGTGCAAGCTGAGCCGGGTCGGCACCGATGCGCTCAATGATCACGGAGATATTGCGCTCACCGGCACCGAGCAGGGCAGACAGCAGGTGAATCGGCTCCACCGCGCCGGCCTGCGCATCGGCAGCCGTGCTCATGGCGGTCTGCAGCGCCTCGCGCGATGTCATTGCTAGCTTATCGATTCTCATGGAATCACCTCTCTTGGGGTGGCCGCCCTACGGGGCGGCTTCACGTTGTTCGAGAAGTATTGTTGCCAGCTTTGTACGATCTTATACACAAATCTAAGTCTCTATATATAAGATTTTCTGAGTGATTGAGAGATAGGGGTAAAGATGTCGGCCCGCCGCCGCACAGGTGCGCTACCGTCTCAATCTGTAACATCTATCGACCGTTTCTGGCTCCAGATGTTACAGATCGAGACGAATTGTTCAGCGGCACCCGTTTGTCTCAATCTGTAACATCTACTCGGCAAATAGAGCCCTATCTGTTACAAATCGAGACGAACAGAAGACACCCGAATCGAAAATCTAAATCTGTAACACCAGGCCCACTTTTAGCGGCCAAGATGTTACAAGTCGAGACAATCCGAGAACCACCACAAAGGTGCCTGTCCCCTTTGTGGTGGTCCAGAGAAGAATCAGCCCCGATTAAAAGAGGCGGCATCAAGCCCAGTCTACGTTTGGCGATCCCAAAACCCAACGAGAACGCAGCGATGGAATCGAGAACCGACAATAGCCCGTTCGCACAGATAGAGGCGGAGATTCAAGGTCAGAGTCCGGCTTAAACGGCTTAGCTATCGCACGTCACAACGTTCTCGTCGTCCTCCCTATCGTATTTATAGTGCTTACTGTGAAAAGAGTGAGTTTAGCGAGAATAGCATCGCTCAAGACTCGCGGACTCAATTATTGGCCTCTCGCCCAGAATGAGTGGGGCAAATATTCCTATTAGAGGTCAAATCGAAGCCCAATAGGGCCTTTTCGCCCCGTCATTTCGATCGATCGCTTTCTTTTGAATATTGTCGTAAGCTGGTATCACTTATCTTAATGAATGCATACTTTTGCGAGGTACCCGCCGTGAAACGCTCCACCTATATCGGCCTGCTCGTCTTAGCGTTTGCGATTACCGCAGTCGGCGTAGGAATTATCTATCTCGCATTTCTCCCCGCCTCTGCGACGCAGGCGGCGATTGAGACCGTAAGCTATCCCATCGAGGTCCTCACCGATATCGTCAAACCCGATTCGATCACCGTCGATTTTGACGGTACGCCCGCAGCGCTTGGGGTCAGCAACTATCCCCGTATCGAACTTGGGGCCAGGCGCTACACCAAAGATGAGCAGCTTATCGGCAAGGCAACCAGTTTACTCAAAGGCAAGACGTTTAAGCGGTGGTACGGCGCCGCAACATATCGAACCAAGAAAGGCCAAATGGTTGGCGGGTATTATTCGACCCTTGAGCTCGATGCGGCAAACGGGAGCAAATTGTGCAACGTCTCATACGACCCCGGCTGCGTGGACAATGAAGGACCGGGGGTCTATATCTCGGATGGCGACGTAATCTACGTTATGGAGGGCGACCAGACGGCAGTCGTCGATTTTATGGATCGGTGTACCGAGGATGCCTACGAACAAACCTGCGAGCCCGATCCGCAGACAGCGCGCAACAGTGGCTCGGCACGCACTTGGCTATTTGACGATGAAATAACCTGGACCCCATCGAAATAAGGTCCCGCCGGGCAGGCACCTTTGTGGTGGTTTCGGCTCCGATGTTCCACTGTCTCGATCTGTAACATCTAGCGGCTGTTTTTGGGTCCAGATGTTACGGATCGAGATGAATTGTTCAGCGGTGCCCGTTTATCTAGATCTGTAACAACCGCTCGGCAAATAAGGGTCTACCTGTTACAGAACGAGACAAACCGCGGACCACCACAAAGGCGCCTGTCCCCTTTGTGGCGGTTTTCGACAAAAAGAAGCCGCCCCATTAACAGAGGCGGCATCAAGCAAGTCTATTTATTAGCGTTTCTCAAGACCCAACGAGAACGCAGAAATGTAGCCCGGGGCTTACCCTTTCCCGAACGCGGCCCTCGCGAAGCGCGCGAGCGGGCGGGAAAGGATAGGCCCCGGGCGGACAATGAAGTGCGTTACTCGGCAGCGGCCTTGAACTTGTTGTAGTTGATCAGGCAGCCGGCCTTGACGATGGCACGCTCCTCTGCCGTCATATCGGCAATGTAGAGCTCAATCTGCTCGACCGCACCATCGGCACGCACTACGTACGCGGCGATGCCCTTTAGGTCGCCATCGAGCGCGGCGCGGATACCCGGCACAAAGACGTAGTCGCCCACCTCAAAGCTGGGCTCGGCCTCCATCTGGAAGGGCACCATGCCCCAGTTCATCACGTTGGAGCGATAGCGCTTGGTGGCGTACTCGTGGACGATGTTGGCCAGGCCGCCAATTACGCGCTGGCAGCTCGCGGCCTGCTCGCGGGCAGAACCGTCACCGGGCTTCTTGGCATAGAGCATGGAGCCGTACTCAGTCGCCTTGGCATCGGCCGCGACACCCGCGCCGGCCAGCGCCTCAAACACGCTGGCAAGCTCGGCATCGAGTGCCACCAGGTCGCCTGCTGCCTCGCCGGCAACGCGGCGCTTCTCTACGGCGTCGACCTCCTTCGAACGGCCCACGTAGGCCGGGTCGCGGCGGCTCAGCGTAAACTCTGCCAGGCCCAGCGGATTGGAGCGGAAGGAGCTCGTCTCGCCCGAAGGAATGAGCTCGTCAGTCGTGGTGACCGGGTCCATGATCTTGGAGCACACCTTGAGCAGGATATCGTCGCCGAGAGGCTCCATCGCGGGCCACGGCTTGATGTTGGGGCCCTCGACCAGCTCGTCGGCCGGCTCAGCCTTGCCAAAGCCCCAGTACACGCGCTTCTTGTACGGCGCGTCGTCAAAGGTGTACTCGCAGGCCTCGTCCCAAGTCTCCTCGGGCAGGTCGGTCGCCGGCGTCAGGACGCCGCCGTTGGCAGCCGTCGCCGCAATGGAGCGGGCGTCCATCAGGGCCACGGCGCTCAGCTGACCGTTGCCCGGCTTGGAACCCTCGCGATTGGGGAAGTTGCGCGTGGTGTGGCGGATCGAAAGGCCGTTGTTGGCAGGCGTGTCGCCGGCGCCGAAGCACGGGCCGCAGAATGCCGTGCGCACGATCGCGCCGGCCTCCATAAGGTCGTAGATATAGCCGCGGCGTGTAAGCTCGAGCGCCACGGGCTGGCTCGTGGGATAGACCGACAGCGAGAACTCGCCGCAGCCGGTGTTGGCGCCCTTGAGCACGCGGGCAGCCTGGACCACGGAGTCGTAGTTGCCGCCCGAGCAGCCGGCGATAACGCCCTGCTGCACGTGCAGCTTGCCGTCGACGATCTTGTCGAGCAGGCTAAAGTGCGTCTTGCCCTCGCCGATCTTGGCGGCCTCAAGCTCCACCTCGTGCAGGATGTCCTCGAGGTTCTCGTTGAGCTCGTCAATCTCAAAGCCGTTAGAAGGATGGAACGGCAGCGCGATCATGGGCTTGATACTCGACAGATCGACTTCGACGCAGCCGTCGTAGTAGGCAACATCGGCGGGCTTGAGCTCGCGGTAGTCCTCGCCGCGACCGTGCATGGTCAAAAACGCGTGCGTGTCCTCGTCGGTGGCCCAGATGCTCGACAGGCAGGTGGTCTCGGTGGTCATGACGTCGACGCCGTTGCGGTAGTCGGTCGTCATGCTCGCGATACCGGGGCCCACGAACTCCATAACCTTGTTCTTAACGTAACCCTTGGCAAAGACGGCACGGATGATGGCGAGCGCCACGTCGTGCGGGCCAACGCCGGGGCGCGGGGCGCCCGTGAGGTAGATGGCGACGACGCCGGGATAGGCGACATCGTAGGTGTCGCGCAGCAGCTGCTTTGCCAGCTCGCCACCGCCCTCGCCCACGGCCATGGTGCCCAGAGCGCCGTAACGGGTGTGCGAGTCGGAGCCCAGGATCATCTTGCCACAGCCGGCGAAGTTCTCACGCATAAAGGAGTGGATGACGGCGATGTGCGGCGGGACGAAGATGCCGCCGTACTTCTTGGCCGCGGAAAGGCCAAAGACGTGGTCGTCCTCGTTGATGGTGCCCCCCACGGCACACAGCGAGTTATGGCAGTTGGTGAGCACGTAAGGCAGCGGGAACTGCTCCATGCCCGAAGCGCGCGCCGTCTGGATGATGCCGACAAAGGTGATGTCGTGGCTCGCCATGGCGTCGAAGCGAATCTTGAGCGCCTCGGGGTCGCCGGACGTGTTGTGTGCCTGAAGGATCGAATACGCGATGGTGCCGCGCTTGGCATCCTCGGGCGTCTGCGTAATGCCGCGCTCAGCGGCCTCGGCCGCAGGCACAACCTCGCTGCCGTTACGCAGGTAGATGCCGTCCTCGTACAGCTTGACCATACTGTCTCCCACTCTGCCCAAAAGATTTGGGCGCATAGCATACATTCGTTCAATATCGTGCCATAGAACGGTTGCGAGTGGGTTACGAATCTACACGTTCACTTTATCTCGGTAAAGTAAGGTACGAACCCGGCGAGGGCCGGCAGATTTGGTGCAAGAGTGTCCCTTTCGACTAGTCATTTAAGAACGTCCCCAATGACTACCCTACCGTATCCGGAGCAAGGCAACGCCGCAGGTAGAGGACGGACAGCGAGCGACGTCCAGAGCGAACAAGTTGGCATGAAAAAGGCAAGGCATAGACCTTCTGGTCATGCCTTGCCTTTTGAATGACAAATTGTCGCTCTGGGCGGCGC
>CALLRY010000108.1:0-4995 GCA_938014285.1 uncultured Collinsella sp.
CGGCAATATCGAGATCTACGTGCCCGCTTGGTCCATGGCGGCGTGCGCAGGAATCGGCTTTGCAACCTACCTGGTCGTGGCGCTGTTGCACATGCGTTCCATCAAACGTGTGGGCCTGGCCGAGGCACTCAAAGTCCAAGAGTAGTCATTTAAGAACGTCCCCAATGACTAGGTGCCGTACTTGACTTTAACTCTGCTTTAACTGGTACCATCCTCTATGTCTGTAACGCCATATAGACCGAGGGGATAGATCTATGACCGCAACTGCACCCGCAGCACCCGCCAAGGTGTACTTCACCAACCTGCGCACGCATGCTCGCGAGAGCCAGCTCGACAAGCTCAAGCGCCTCATCCGTCACGCCGGTATCGAGCAGATCGACTTTGAGAACAAGTTCGTCGCCATCAAGATTCACTTTGGCGAGCTGGGCAACCTGAGCTTTTTGCGCCCCAACTACGCCCGCGCCGTCGCGGACGTCGTGAAGGAGCTGGGCGGCAAGCCCTTCCTCACCGACTGCAATACGCTCTATGTCGGTAGCCGCAAAAACGCGCTCGAGCACATCGATACCGCCTACCAGAACGGCTTTACCCCGTATGCTACGGGTTGCCAAATCATCATCGCCGACGGCCTCAAGGGCACCGACGAGGCGCTCGTCCCGGTCGAGGGCGGTGAGTACGTGCACGAGGCCAAGATCGGTCAGGCGCTCATGGATGCCGATATCGTGATTAGCCTCACCCACTTTAAGGGCCATGAGCAGGCCGGTTTTGGCGGCGCCATGAAGAACCTGGGCATGGGAGGCGGCAGCCGTGCCGGCAAGATGGAGCAGCATGCCGCCGGCAAGCCGAACGTCGCGACCGAGCACTGCGTTGGCTGCCATGCCTGCGAAAAGATCTGCGCGCACAACGCTATCTCGTTCGACGGCACCCGCGAGCGCGAGCTTGCCAGCGGCGCTACTCGCACGGTGCACGTGGCTGCCATCGACCACGATCGCTGCGTGGGCTGCGGACGCTGCATTGCGGCATGCAACCAGGACTGCATCAAGCCCGGTTATGAGGCCGCGGCCGACGTGCTCAACTGCAAGATCGCCGAGTACACCAAGGCCGTCGTCGACGGCCGCCCGAGCTTCCACATCTCGCTTGCCATGGACATCAGTCCCAACTGCGACTGCCATCCCGAAAACGATACGCCTATCGTCAACGATATCGGCATGTTCGCGAGCTTCGACCCGGTCGCCATCGACCAGGCCTGCGCCGACGCCGTCATGGCGTCTGAGCCGCTGCCCAACACCGAGCTCACCGATAGCGCGGCCAAGATGGAGCATAACCACGAGCATCTGGAGGGCGAGCAGGCGCACGACCCCTTCTGCATTACGCATCCCGACACCGACTGGCGCGTGTGCATCGCGCATGCCGAGAAGATCGGCCTGGGCACGAGCGAGTATGAGCTCATCGAGGTCAAGTAGCACCTAGCTATTAGACAAAACAAGCGCCTTTGTAGCACAACTGTTAGTAAAAGCCGCCCGTGAGCACAGTGCCCACGGGCGGCTTTTCGGAAGTGCTAGGGGGTCAGATAGACCAGTAAACCGTACTATTTGCCTAAAAATACTCGTCGAGGAAGTCGTCGACCGTATTCCAGTAGAGCTCGGGGTCGACCTGCGCGCTCTTGGCGTGGGTGGCACCATGGATGGTGAGCTTTTGCTTGACCTTGCTGGCGCATGCGTCGTAGTTTTGGTCGAGCATGTCGTACGGCACAAAGGTGTCCTGGTCGCCGTGGATAAACAGCATGGGAACCGTCGCGTGTTTGAGTTGCTCCACACTGCTCGCCTTATGAAAGTCGTAGCCCGCGCGCACGTTGCACACCAAGTTTGCTACATCGAGCAAGGGAAAGCTGGGCAGGCCGAACACGTCCTTGAGCTGCAGAGAAAACTCGTCCCAAACACTCGCATAGCCGCAGTCCTCGATAATGCACTTCACGTTTGCGGGCAGAGATTCCCCCGCGACGTTCATGGCGGTTGCCGCACCCATCGACTCGCCAAAGACAAGAATGCGCGCCTCGGGGTCGGCTGCAACGATCCGTCCAATCCATGCAACGACATCGAGGCGCTCGGGCCAGCCCATGCCGATATAGTCGCCGCCGGAGCGCTCGTGGGCGCGGGCGGCGGGTGCGAGTACGTTCATGCCGCGGTCGTGGAATCGCTTGACGTATCGAGCCATGCCGATGGGCTCGTTGGTATATCCATGCAGGCAGACGGCGTAGTCGTGTGCGCTCTCCGACGCAGCAAAATACCAGGCGGCAAGCTCGGTCCCGTCGTCCGCGGTGAGGTTGCTGCTCTCGCGATTCTCTTTAAACCATGCCCGCGCCTCGGTATCCTCGGCATCCGGCTGCTCACCTTCTTTGTCGTTCTTGCTATCCTGCATCATCTTCATGGTGTATGGCGCGCGGGGATTCAGCGCGAAGTCAAACAAAAAGTTGCCGGCAAATCCGAGCAGCGCAACGACAACCACCAGTGCAACGATGCCGGCTATCTTGAGCTTTCGATGGGAACGTGCGTTTTGAGCCATGCGGTATTCTCCTATAAGATGTTAATACATCAACATTTAATGCAAGCGCATTATGGACGTTCGCCGTTGATGCGTCAACAGGCAAAGAATGGGTAAACAAAGAGTCACGTATGGTGCAAATTTCGCACGTACCTAGACGCTTTGATATAGTGTTGAGAACTCTTTACGTTGGAGGATGTAACCGGCATGTCCGATTCGAGCGACAGTTCTAAGCCGCGACCCAAGACCGCGGCCGTTCCACACTACACAGTGGGCGAGGAGATCATGAACTCCGTCACCCATGGTGTCGGCTGCCTGCTGGGTATCGCGGGCCTGGTGCTCCTGATCGTATTCGCCGCCCTGCGCGGCGGAGGCCCGGCCCATATGGCCGCGGCGATTGTCTATGGTGTCAGCATTATCCTCGAATACCTTGCCTCCACGCTCTACCACGCGATTCAGCCCGCGCGCGCCAAGCGCGTGTTTCGCATCATCGACCACAGCTGCATCTACCTGCTCATAGCCGGCAGCTATACGCCGTTTTGCCTCATCACGCTCGCAAACGACGGCGGCGCTGTGCTGTTCTTTGCCGTATGGGCCATCGCCATCATCGGCATCGCCCTCGAGTGCTTCCTACGCGAGCGCCAGCCGCATTGGGTAAGCGGCCTGGTCTACCTGCTGATGGGCTGGCTCGTTGTCTTTAAGCTGCCCGAACTTGTTGCGCTGCTCAACCCCGTGGCACTTGCCCTGCTCGCCGTCGGCGGCGTGTGCTACACCGCGGGCGTGCCGTTCTATATCGCCAAAAACGTGCGCTATCTGCACAGCGTGTTTCACCTGTGGGTGCTCGCCGGCAGCATCTTCCAGTTCATGGCGGTGATCCTCTTCGTAATCTAGCGACCACGCCTGCGCGCCCGCGTTCTCGTTTGGGCGCCGGTGCAATTGCCGTATCCGCCATCAACGTTTTAACCTGACGTCCCGAATCTTGGAGGTTCGAGAAACTCCCGATGGACATAACCATCTCCCTTATCACCACCCTCGTTTTGACCCTCATCAACGGCTACTTCTCTATGTCCGAGATGGCGCTCACCACGGCCAAGCGCGCCGTGTTGGAGCACGAGGCCGAGGAAGGCGACAAGCGCGCCGAGCGTGCCATTAAGCTGGCTGCCGACTCCGACCAGCTGCTCGCCACCATCCAGGTTGCCATTACGCTCGTGGGCTTCGCCTCGTCCGCCGTCGCCTCGACGAGTCTGTCCGACCCGCTCGCCACGTGGCTCATGAGCTTTGGCATCGCGCCGCTCTCCGCCTTCGCGCGCGGCCTGGCGCCGGTCATCATCACCGTCGCGGTCGCCTTCGTGTCCATCGTGATCGGCGAGCTCGTTCCCAAGCGCATCGGCCTGGCCAATGCCGAGGGCGTGTCCAAGCAGGTCGTGGGACCGTTGTCGTTTTTCCAAAAGATCGCCCGTCCGCTCGTGTGGCTGACCGGCGCCTGCTCCGATGGCCTGGCCCGCATCCTGCGCATCAAGAGCGCCGACGACCGCCAAAACGTCTCGGAAGAAGAGATCAAGTACATGGTCTCGGAGCAGGACGACCTGCTCGACGAGGAAAAGCGCATGATCCACGAGATCTTCGACCTAGGCGACACCGTTGCCCGCGAGGTCATGGTGCCGCGCGTGGACACCACCATGTGCGAGGACGACGAGACGGTCGCCGACGTGTTGTCCACCATGCGCCAGACCGGCTTTAGCCGCATCCCCGTCTATCACGAGGATCCCGACAACGTCGCCGGCATTGCGCACATCAAGGACCTGATCCAACCCGCGCTCGACGGCAAGGGTGACCAGCCCATCGCCGGCTTTTTGCGCGACGCCACCTTTGTGCCCGACACCAAGGACATCCTGCCGCTACTGTCCGAGATGCAGACCTCGCACGACCAGATCGTGGTGGTCGTGGACGAGTACGGCGGCACGGCCGGCATTATCACCATCGAGGATATCGTCGAGGAGATCGTCGGCGAGATCGAGGACGAGTTCGACCCCGACAACAAGTATCTCACGCGCCTTTCGCGCCGCGAGTGGCTCGTTGATGGGCGTTTTTCGTGCGATGACGCGATTGAGCTTGGTTGGCCGCTCGAGGAAAGCGATGATTATGAGACCATCGCCGGCTGGATTTTGGAGCTTTGCGACTCGGTGCCCGACATCGGAGAGGTATTTGAGGTTGCGGGGTACAAGTTCAAGGTACAGTCGATGCGTGGCCAGCGCATCTCGCTCATTCGCGTGATCGCTCCGGCCGAAACCGATAAGAAGGATTCCGAGTCTTCGGCAGAGAAGCCGGCGGCGTCGGGTGCGGGTTCCGCGAATCCGCACGACGGCGACGAGTAGGACAAGGAAGAGTAGGGGAGAGTTATGGCAGGCCTGTTCAACATCCTTAAGGTCACCGTCAGCGAGGACAAGATCTGCGCGC
>CALLRY010000109.1:0-1563 GCA_938014285.1 uncultured Collinsella sp.
CCGTTACGCCGACGACGACAACGAGCTCGACTTTACCGATGACCGCCTAGTGATCGAGGAAGCCATCCGTGATTTCTCGCCGCGCGAGCGCGAGGTGATCGAGCTGCGCTTTGTGAAGGGCATGACCCAGATCGAGATCGCCAAGAAGCTGGGTATTTCTCAGGTGCAGGTTTCGCGTCTGCTTCGCCGCACGCTTAAGAAGATTCAGGACAAGATCGACCCCGACGGAGTGATGATTCGTTCATGAGTGAGCACCCCCAACAAACCGATCGCGTGCTGCGCGACACCCGCATTCTGACGCTTCGCATTTGGGCTGTTGTCGGCTGCATTGTCATCGCCGCTGTCATCTTTAACCTTATGGGCATCCTGGCACCGGTTATCGAGTTTCTTGCCGTCGGCTCCATCATTGCTTTTGTGATGTCCCCGATCACCAACTGGCTCGAGCACCATGGCGTGAATCGCGGCATCGGTTCGCTTGTCGCGCTTATTGTTGTTGTTGCCGTGCTCGTCGGTGTCGTTTGCATCTTGTCGCCGATTCTCTTTGGTCAGATCATGGAAGTCCTGAGCCGCCTGCCCGAGCAGCTTCGTGTTGCGGGTGGCGACCTCAATGAGATGATCTCGCATGCCAAGACGCTCAACAACACGCCGCTCAAGGAGTATTTGGACGATAATCTTTCGTCGCTAGTTGCCGTGGCATCGAAGTATGTGTCTCAGATCGCTGCCGAGCTTGGCCGCGGTGTGTTCCCGCTCATCACTAATACGGCCTCGCAGTTGTTCGTGATCTTCCTTGGTCTGGTGCTTGCGTACTGGATGGCCTGCGACTACCCTCGCATGCACCACGAGGTCTGCACCATCATCGGTCAGGAGAAGGAGACCTCGTACCGCTTTATGGTCGCCATCCTTTCTCGCTCTGTCGGTGGCTACATGCGCGGTATGGTCGTGACGTCCATCTGCGGTGGTTTCCTCGCCTTTATCGGGTTTATGATCATCGGTCATCCGTATGCGGCGCTCATGGCTATCTTTACCGGCATCATGCATTTGGTTCCGGTCGTCGGTCCCTGGGTGAGCGCAGCAATCGCCACGGTTCTCGGCTTCATGTTCAGTCCCATGTTGGCGTTATGGACGCTCATCGTGACGATGGTGGCGCAAAACGTCACCGATAACGTGATTTCGCCTAAGGTCATGCAGAGCTCGGTGCAGGTGCATCCCATCATGAGCCTCACGGCGCTCGTTATTGGCTCGGCACTCATGGGTCCCATCGGCATGATTATTGCCATCCCGCTGTGTGCGGCCCTCAAGGGTATCTTCGTGTACTATTTTGAGAATGAGACCGGCCGCCAGCTTGTGGCCTATGACGGCGCCGTGTTTAAGGGCACACCGTACCGCGATGCCGATGGCAATCCGGTCGCCGCCTACGACGCGCTCGGCGACGACACTTTCATCTACGAGTCCGAGCTCATCGGCAACGAGACTGCGCCCGAGGCCAAGGCCATGCCCAAGCCCGAGCTCGATAATCCCTGGATTAAGCTCTCTGGTCTGCAGCCTGATGCCACGGGCTTCTTC
>CALLRY010000110.1:0-4854 GCA_938014285.1 uncultured Collinsella sp.
GCCCAGACGGCCAGGGCCGTCACGGTGATGTCGGCCGCGATGGGATCCATCACGGGAGCGAGGCAGATGACGATGACCGCCATCAGCCATATCCAGGGCCGGCCGTGCGGCCCCTTGTTACCCATGCGCATGTGCTGCGCCTTTCGTTCGGGCCGCGCCGCGACTGGCGCGGCAGCGTCGCCCGGCGGATGCCGGGCGGTCGGTTTTCGTCCCTGCTACAAGACGTCCATCGACGACGCCAATCGTATCGGCTAAGATGGAAACGCCGGCGGAGGCGCTGCTAACTTCCCCCTTACGATCAGGCGGGCATGCATGACTTTTCGGGGATGGCCGATGCCGGCGGGATGGGTTACCCGCCATCCCCTTTGATTGGGCCGTGGCCCCGCGTCTTCGGATGCGGGGCCGGCGTCTTCAAACACCAACCCTTTGCATTACTGGTCTGTTCAATCCAAGGTCCAAGAGCTATAATTTCCTTGTCAGACGCACGTCTGGCATACCTAATCAAGGGGGGCAAAAATGTTACGTACCAAGCATTTGAAGATGGCAGTGGTTCCAATGACTCTGCTGGCGCTCCTGTCGACGGCAGTCCCGGTGGCATCTGCTCAAGAAACCACTGACGAGTCGTTCTATGAACTTACCACCACTCCGTCGGGCGGGGACATGATTGTCGGCGAACCTGGCACAACGATTCTCTTTGATTCCAGCAACGGCGAATTGGTGGACGTGCTGCCGCCGAGCGAGGCTGAAGATTATTCGGTAACTGTCTCGCGTGGATGCGCTGATTCCAATGCTGGATGCTGGGCTGGCGGGAACGCTTTGGGTGACATGCAGTTTGCAGGCACCGGAACGGCAACGGGGTCCTGGCCGTATCGCAACAGCTATACGACCGGCAATAAGTCGGGACAGATCACCTTCGCAATCAATGGAGTTACATACACCCCTGTCGCAGCTGGTCCGTGGATGCGCATCGCCACGGCAGACGGCTCTGGCGTCGACGGCGTATCCGTTACCCGCTGGTAAGGATGTCTTTCTAAATTTCGGGCCGGTGTCTTCGGATGCCGGCCCTTTGCGTTCCCGGCGTTCTCACAGGCCGAGTCCGTGGCCTCCCGTGCCCCAGCCCATGCCGATGTTGAGCGGGTCGGCGGGGTCGGAGAGGTCCCATGTCTCCTCCATGTCGGGTTCGGCCTGTTTTTCGGCCTGTTTGCGTTCGTTTTCGGCCAGCCGCTCGTCAAGCCGTGTCTTGAACCTGTCGGTGAGCGCCTTTTTCGTCCTGATGGGCTTCGGGGGTTCCTGCGGGGCCTGTGGCGGCGTTTCACGAGCCTGCGGGCGTTCCTGTGGCCTTTCGGCCGGTTCAGGGCTTGAAGGGGCCTGTGGCGCGCCTGAGGGCCGTTGGCGGCGTTTGACGGCCGTCAGGATGCCTTGCGCTTGGTCGGAGAGCCGCCCGATCATGGTCCTAAGCGCGTCGAGGAGCCGGTTCAGGGCCTGGATGCGCCGGTTCTCCTCGCACAGGTCGCCCCTGCCGCCGCGTTTCTCCATCTCGCGGCTGGCGTATCCCTCGTGGATGGTGGGGATGCGTTCGATGCCCCGCGCCTTGAAGCTCCGATGGTCGATGACGGCGTATCCGGGGAGCAGGGCGTTGCAGGAGTCGGCCCACTCGCGCCTGAGCCTTTCGAGGAACTCCTTGGAGTCCAAGGGGTTGTTGCTCACGTTGACGCGCTTCCAGACCTTGCGGTTTCTGGCGCCGATCTTCTGCCGTCCGGTGTCGGGGTCGATGACGGGGATGCGCCGGCCGTTGGCGTCCAACGCGAACTCGCTGCGGCTCTTCGCCGCCCATCTGCCGGTCTTCGGGTCGATGCGCCGGTTGGCGACGAGGATGTGCGCGTGGGGGTTACGTCCGTCCTTGTCGGTGTGGATGGCGTACGTGCAGGCGTAGCCGTTGGCCGTGATGTTCCATGAGATGAAGTCCTCCAGTGCGCGGAAGCGTTCGCGGGCGTCGAACTCGCGGGGCAGGGCGACCATGATCTTCTTCGCGGGCCTCGCGTCGGAACGTTTCTCGGCCATCTCGACGGCGTTGAACAAACGCTCCGGGTCGAGGTACTCGCCGGGCGCGCCCTCGGGCAGCATCGTGCATACATGCTCGACGCGCTCCCTGCGGCCGAACCCGTTGAACGCCTCGCCGGTGCGCTCGTCGCGCATCCGACGCGAGGTGATGTACGAGCAGGAGGCGACGGCGCTGGAGCCGGCGGCACGGCTCACGTTCGACACGTGCAACGAGTAGATCGCCACGGGACTGTACTCCTTTCCGGGAATCCAAAGGGCCGGGAGGCCCGTTGGCCCTCCACCGGGGAGGTGGCCGGCACCCCGCCGGGACGGGGCGCGGATCCAAGCGGCGCACGCTTGGCCCCCACGGAGTGGCCCCTCGGGAGAGCGCGCTTACGCTGAATGTTACCACCGGTAACATGTAAGTGCGCCCTCAATGAAATTGAGGGACTTCCACCTGACCTTGCGGGGATGGTTCCGTTACCGGCGTGTCGGTCGACGCATAGAGCGGTGCATGGACGAATTTTCTGATGCTCTTATGCAATGGGCTTGGCGATTCATGGGATTGATTTACGGGGAGTTTCCTGAGACTGCGGCAAGGCTGATCCTCTCGGCTGCTCTTCGCAAGCTGCGGCAGCTTGCGAAGAGGCTTTTCCGGTCGGTGTTTCCCTCCCGTGGCCGTCATGCGCGCGGAAATCGGCGGGGGCGGCACGTTCGGCATTGATGAACGCTTCGCCCTCGCGGCTTGGATGTCCAAACCGGCTCCGTTCTTCCGGGTTTAGGTTTGGTGTGTAGACGCCGTGCCCCGTGCCGTGCTGCCGTGGGGTCTAGCGTCCTGATTGATAACCGACGGAACGCAGGGAGGAACCGATGACCAGGAGCGTCGAGGAGCAGATGGCCGACATCGAGCGCCGGATGAAGCAGCTCAGGGCGCGCAAACAGCGCATCGTGGCTAGGGAGAACGCCAAGGCGCGCAAGCGGCGCACCCATCTGATCATCCGGCTGGGCGGCATCCTCTCCAACGAGGGCGTGCTTGGCTACGACGAGGGCGTCTGGAACGACGAGGGCAACCGGCAAAGGCTGCTGGACATGCTCAAGGCCCATGCCGCCGAACTGCGCGCATGGGCCTCTGACGCGGGCGTGAGGCTCCCCAGCGCTGAGTCGGCGGGTGAGCTGCGGGAACAGGTTCGTGACCTGCCCCAAGAGCCTCAGATACAGGAGCAGCCGGGCTATGGCTACCAGCCCGGATTCCAACAGCCACAGCAATGGCAGCAGCAGCCTTGGAACTGAGTCGGTTTCTTCTCTTCATCGGGGCGGAGCCCCTTTTTATAGAATCTTTTGTACTCTTTTAGACTCCCCGCAGGCCTTACGGCAGTAGGGGAAACGCACTATTAAAGGGGAGAAAATGGGAGATTAAAGGGGAGATTTTGGGAATTATTTAGGGGAGGTTTTGGGAGAATAAAGGACGCTTTTGAGGAATAAAAACGAGGTTTTGGGAGAATAAAGGGTAGAAAATATAAAAATCTCGTTTTTATGGTAGAATGCAGTCATGTCCGATGAGATCGTGAAGTACTCGAACCAGTTCAACAATCAGGCGCTGCGCAAGTTCACCGCGCTCGATCTTGATTTGCTGATGGCCATCGCGTCTCGCGTGCGGGACAAGGGCACGGACGAGGTGGCGTTCACGTTCGAAGAATTGAAGCGGCTGGCCGGACTTCAGAGGAACATGACCAACGATGAGTTCGCCAAGCAGATTGCCAATGTGAACCGTCGCCTGCTCGCGCTCAACTTCGAGTTCCAGAACGAAGAGCACGACATCATCCAGTTCGCCCTGTTCGCAGGCTTCGTCACCAGCCCGACCAAACGCACACTCACCGTATCGGTGAACTCGCGCTTCTCGTTCCTGCTTAACGACCTCACCTCGCAGTTCACCCGCTTCGAGCTGGCCGAGTTCACGGCCCTGCGCTCCAGCTACGCCAAGGAGTGCTACAGGAGGCTCAAGCAGTACCGACAAACCGGTGTGTGGAAGGTCAGCCTTGAGGACTTCCGCCGACTGCTCGACGTACCCAAATCGTATCGGCCGAGCGAAATCAACAAGTATGTTCTTAAGCCGATTGAGGAGGAGTTGGGACCTCTGCTGAATCTGAAGGTGCATCGCAAGTACCTGAAGAAGAAGCCGGGACGTGGCCGCGCTTCCCTTGTCGGGTTCGAATTTGAATTTGACCCGGAGAAGGTACCCGGCGGCGCTCCCGCTCCGCGCGTGGAGCTGTCCGGCTCCGTGGTGACCGATGAGGCGAGGAAGTCGCTCAGGGACGTGTCGAAGACGCCCGTGCCCGATCTGTCGGTGCCGGGCGAGGGACCGGCGCTCGACCCTGATACTCAGGCGTTCCTCGACGCGCACGGCGGTCATGGATTCGCCGGTGCCGAGGGGTATGTCTCCGACTGGCCGAGTGCTGCGTGATGGTATGTGAAAGCCCGTCCGGGCTTGCGCTCGGACGGGCCGGGTGCCGTTTAGCGGCTGTTTCTCATCGCCCAGACGGCCAGGGCCGTGAGGATGATGTCCGCGGCGATGGGATGCACCGCCGGTGCGAGACAGACGGCGATGACCGCCATCAGCAAATCAAGATCGAGCGCGGTGAACTTGCGGCGGAACGAGCCAGGGCTGAACTGGATGCGTATAAGGCGGCCCACGATGGTCTGACACCATTCGAGGTGGCCAGACGCAGCCATGATTCACAGGCCATGCCCGATGATCGGATGGAGCCTGGTATCGAGCCGACTCTTTTCTGAACAAGGGGCCTGCCGCGGGCTCCG
>CALLRY010000111.1:0-4353 GCA_938014285.1 uncultured Collinsella sp.
TCACCTCCGCGTGAGGGGTCAAACCATTTGCCTTGAGCACCTCGTCGGGGAGCTCGGAATAGAAGTGCTCGGTGCCGGGCACGCGCTTGAAGACCGGACGGGTGTCCAGGCCAATACGCGGATGGCTCGAGCGGGGCGCGAAGCGATCGCCCTTGGGGAAATCGCGCGGACTCGGAACGGCGCCGGGCACCTGGTGCAGGCGGCCCGAACCGCTCTCGATGGACAGAACGGAACCCAGAAGACCGCGGGTGTACTCGTGGATCGGGTTAGTGAGCAGCTCCTTGGTGGGTGCCTGCTCGATAACCTGGCCAGCGTACATAACCGTGATGTTGTGGGCGACCTCGGCGACCAGCGCCAGGTCGTGCGAAACGAAGATCATGGCAAAGCCGAGCTTGGCCTGAAGATCGTTGAGCAGCTTGATGACCTGCTTCTGGACGGTAACGTCCAGAGCGGTCGTGGGTTCGTCGCAGATGACCAGCTTGGGGTCGCGGGTAAGGGCCATAGCGATCAGGACACGCTGACGCTGGCCGCCGGAAAGCTCGTGCGGATAGCTCTCGAGCGTGCGCTTGGGATCGAGGCCGACGAGCTCCAGGAGCTCCTCGGCGCTGCGGGTTCCGCCGCGCTTGGTGAGCTGCTTCATCTGGGCAGAGATGAGCATGGAGGGGTTGAGCGAGGACAGGGCGTCCTGATAGACCATAGCGATATCGGTACCGCGCAGGCCGAACCACTCCTTCTTGCTCATCTTGAGCAGGTCACGGCCCTCCCAGAGGACCTCGCCGGAAAGGTGCTCGTCCTCATCGGTCAGGCCCATGATGGCCAGCGTGGTGATGGACTTACCGCAACCGGACTCGCCCACCAGGCCCATGGTCTGACCAGGACGGACGTCAAAGTTGACATGGTCGACGACGTTGATATCACCGTGATGCTCAAACTGGATGCAGAAGTCACGGACCGAGAGAATCGGTTCAACAGACTCGTCGGGCACGTGGCGATCGTCACGCTTGAGCTCGACATCGCGCAGGGCGCCAAGGCGAGCGGAGAGGGACTGGGCCTGCTCCTTGTAGGCGCGAACGGGGTCGGAGACCAGCAGATCGGCCTCGCGACGCTTGGAGGAATCGGTAGGATCCAGGGCGGCGGAGGGAGCAGCGGCCATGGCGTCGGTAATGCCCTCGGAGAGGATGTTGAGCGCCAAGCAGGTGATCATGATGGCCAGGCCCGGGAACAGCGCCTGCCACCAACGGCCGGCGAGCACGCCGCCGCGGGCGTCGGCGAGGATGTTGCCCCAGGTAGCGGTGGGCTCCTGGATACCAGCGCCGATGAAGGTCAGCGAGGCCTCGAAGATGATGGCGTCGGCGACCAGGGTAACGGTGAAGACCATGATCGGGGCGATGCAGTTACGCAGAACATGCTTGATCAAAATCCACGGAGCCTTGGCGCCGGAAACGATGACCGCGCGGACATAGTCCTCGCCGTACTCGGACACGATGTTGGCGCGCACGATACGGGCAATCTGCGGAGTGTACATAAAGCCGATGGCGAAGATAATCGACGGCACGGAGTTGCCCAGGATGGAGACGAAGACGGCCGCGAGGGCGATGCCCGGGATGGACATGATGATGTCCAGGATACGCATGATCGTCTCGGAGACGGCCTTGCGCGAAACCGCTGCAAGGGCGCCCACGACCGAGCCGCAGACCAGAGCCATGGCAGTGGCGCCAAAGCCGATAATCAGCGAGTAACGACCACCGTAGAGCATACGCGACAGAATGTCGCGACCCTTATCGTCGGTACCGAAGATAAATCCGTTGCCGGGAGCCTGGCGAGCCGTAAAGATCTCGACCGGGCTATAGGGGGCAAGAAGGGGCGCCAGGATCGCAGTCAGGGCGACCAGCACCAGCACGACGGCGGCAATCTTAGAAGACAGCGTCATCTTCTTCCAGCCACCGAGCTTGAGCCCCTTGGAGGCAGCCTTCTCGAGCTGCTCGGTTTGCTTCTCTCGAATCTTTACCATAATCTACACCGTCCTGATGCGCGGGTTGATGAGCAGGTAGAGCATGTCAACCACGATGTTGATGATGATGAAGGCAAGAGCAACGACGATAACGACGCCCTGAACCAGGTTCGCCTCGTTGCCCTGAACGCCCTGCAGAATCGCGGTGCCCATGCCGGGGAGGTTGAAGATAACCTCGATGACGACAGCGCCGCCCATGAGGTAACCGATCTTAAGACCGAGGGTGGTGACCGGGGTGATCAGCGCATTGCGAAGAACGTTGATGCCAACGACGACCTTCTCGGGAACGCCGGCGCCGCGAGCCATACGGACATAATCCTTGTCGAGCTCCTCGACCATGGCGGTACGCACGATACGAGTCATCTGGCCCGTCAGCGGAAATGCCAAGGCGATGGCGGGCATGATCATACGTCCCAGATAGCCAACCGGATTCGTGGTGAAGTGAGGCAGAGCACCCGATGCCGGGAGCACCTTAAGGTAGGAAGAGAACAGCAGGATCAACAGAACGGCAAGCCAGAACGACGGGGTTGCCAAGCCGGCGATGGAAAAGACGCGGATCACTTGGTCCGGCCATTTGTCGCGATACAGTGCCGCGATGACGCCGAGCAAAAACGAAACGACCGCACCGATAGCAAGACCGATAAAGGTCAGCTGCATCGTGACGGGCAGGGCCGTGGAGATGCGCTTGGCAACGGAGTTGCGAGCAGCACCATAGGTGCCCATGTCGCCATGGATCAAATCGCCCATATAGCGCACGTAGCGCACGGGCCAGGGGTCGTCCAGACCATACTTCTCATGGTACTCGGCAACCGCCTCGGGCGAGGCACCGTCACCCAACGCCGTGTAGGCGGGGTCGGTCTTGGAGAACGACATAAGGAAGAACACCAGGACGGTGACGCCCAATGCCATGATCGGCAGCGCCACAAGACGCCTTCCAATCAAACGTAGCAAGTTGTTCACGTTCTCTCCCCTTTCTTTTGTCGGTAGGACCAACTGGTATATGAGTACGGATACTCATTACAAGACCCGAGCGACATCGTTGCCGCCCGGGTCTTTGTTTCAACTATGAGGATACGGTCCCAACGACCGACATCCTGCATACAGACTCAAGCGAGTCTTACGCCTTGACGGTCGCAACGCCCCTGAAGGACATGCTCGTCGTGCCGATGCCCTTGAAGCCATCGAGGGCCTCGCCGTTGGGTGCAGTGGACGGATCGTCCCAGGAAGCGGAGACGGTCTTGACGTGGACAACGGGGTACAGAACGGCGTTGTCGGCAATGATGTCGAAGCACTCGTTCCACTTCTTCTGCTGCTCGTCGCCCTCGGCGGCAAGAGCCTCGTCCATGAGGCCGTGGAGCTTCTGCCACTCAGCGGACTCCTTCCACGGGCAACGGGTCTGCATCCAGACGTTGTCGCCGTACCACCAGTTGAGCAGCAGGTCGGGGTCGGCGCCGAAGCAGGAAGGATCGCCAGGGGCAAGGAGGATATCGTAGGCCTCGCCGCCGTCGATGGCAGCGTAAGTGGCCGGCGAGGTATCGGTCTGGATGGTCACATCGAAGCCGAGAGCGTCGAGGTCGTTCTTGACCTGGGCGGCCATGCCCTTAATCTGCTCGTTGTCGGTGGTGCGCAGGGTGATGGCACCCGGGGTGATGCCAGACTCCTCGATGAGCTTCTTAGCCTTCTTGGCGTCGGTCTTGTACACCGTGGAAGCCTCATGATAGTTGGTGAAGCTCTTGGGCAGGTAGCAGCTGGCAGCGGTGGCAAGGCCGGCGAAGGTGTTGCTGACCATCTTCTCGGTGTCGAGCGCATACATGACAGCCTGACGGACCTTGACGTTGTTCCAAGGCTCCTTGGCGACGTTGAACATGATGAAGCGGGTGCCGAAACCCTGAACGTTATCGATCTTGCAGCCGGCGCTCGAGCTGGTCGACGGCGTCAGCGGTAACGAGCTCCATAACGAGCGTGGAGCCCTCCTGCTGAGCGGTAACGCGAGCGGTGGGGTCGGTCAGGATGCTGTACTGGATCTTCTTATCCTCGGCAGCATACTCACCGTTGTACTCGGGGTTGGGAACCAAGGTGATCTCGGTATCGGAGATAGAGTCGTACATCCAGGGGCCGGAACCGATCGGCTGCTTGGCGCGATCCTCCTCGGTCTGGGTGGCCGGGGTAACGCGGACGATGGCCAGACGATCCTTGAGCAGGGAGAAGTTGGGGACCTTAGTCTTGACCGTCACGGTGCTGGCGTCCTTGGCCTCGATGGACTCGAAGGGCTGGAAGAACGGAGCATAGGTAGCGGAAGCGGCGCAAGCGGTGTAGGAGGCAACGACATCGTCAGCGGTGAC
>CALLRY010000112.1:0-3295 GCA_938014285.1 uncultured Collinsella sp.
GGCCAGATAACGTGGGCGAACACGCCTGCTAGCGCAGATATGCCTTCGCGTTGCCCAGGCTGTAGGCAATCGTCGAGCCGTTGTGCAGCAGTGACGACATCTGCGGAGTGATCATGCCGGTAATGCCCAGCGCCAGGAGCGCCGAGTTGGTGAGCATCACCTTGGAATACGAACTCGTCAGACGGTCGATAAGCCCCTGGCTCATGCGTCGCAGGCGCACGATTGCGGCCAGATCCGTATCGGTCAGGATGATATCGGCGACCTCCTTGGCGATGTCGCTTCCGCCGCCCATGGCCAGCCCCACGTCGGCCAAACCGAGCGCCGGCGAATCGTTGACGCCGTCGCCCACCATGGCAACGTGGCGCCCCTCGCGCTTAATCCGCTCCACATAGGCGTACTTGTCCTCGGGCAGCAGCTCGGCCTTAAACTCGTCGACACCTGCCTCGCGAGCAATGCGCTCGGCCGTGCGCTCCGAGTCGCCCGTGAGCATAACCACGTCTTTAACGCCCAACGCATGCAGGTCGGCGATGGCCTCACGGACCCCGGGCTTAAGCGGGTCCTCGATACCAAGCACGCCCACAACGGTGCCGTCGACCGCCAGATACAGCGGCGACAGGCCCTGCATCTGGGACTCGATGCGCTCCTTAATGTCGGACTCGAGCTGCGCGCCCTCGTCCTCGAATACAAAGTGCGCCGAGCCGATAATCGCGCGACGCCCCTCAATGGACGAGGCAATGCCGTGCGCCACGATGTACTCGACCGCGGCATGGCGTTCGCGGTGCTCGAGCCCGCGCTCGCGGGCGGCGTTGACCACGGCACGCGCCACCGGATGCGGGAAATGCTCCTCCAGGCATGCGGAAAGGCGCAGAACCTCGTCCTCGCTCCAGCCATCGGTCGTGAGCACGCAAGCCAGGCGCGGCTGCGCCTCGGTAAGCGTGCCGGTCTTATCAAACACAATGGTGTCGGCCTTGGCAAACGACTCAAAGTACTTCGCGCCCTTGACCATGACGCCCATCTTGGCAGCATCGCTCATGGCAGTCATGACGGCGACGGAGCCCGTGAGCTTGAGTGCGCACGAGTAGTCGACCATCAGTGCCGCTGAGGTCTTGATGAGGCTGCGGGTGGTAAGCGCGACCAGGCCCGCGAGCAGGAAGTTCCATGGGACGATCTTGTTGGCGAGGTCCTCCATGTGCGACTGACCCTCGGACTTGAGCGAGTCGGCCGTCTGCACGAGCGAGACGATCGAGCGGAGCTTGGTCTGAGCCGTGTTGGCGCGCACACGCACCAAGATGCTGCCATCTTCCACAACGGTGCCGGCGAACACGTCGTCGCCCACGCTGCGCTCGACGGCCAGCGGTTCGCCGGTCAGGGTCGCCTGGTTGACCATAGCGCTCCCCTGCTCGACCACGCCGTCGATACAGATAGACATGCCGGTGCGCACGGCGACCAAATCGCCGGGTTCAAGCTCGGTGGCGGCAACGCTTACCTCAGTGTCGCCGACGACCTTTTGCGCCTTGTCGGGCACATCGAGCAGCGAGTTGATGAGTTCGTTTTCGCTCATGGCGCGGGTGTAGTCCTCGAGCAGCTCACCCACGTTGAGCAGGAACATCGTCTGGCCCGCGGTGTCGACATCACGTTTGACGAACGAAATGCCGATGGCCGAAGCGTCAAGCACAGGAACGGTTAGGCGCGGCTGCGCCAGCTCATGAAGGGCAGCGCACAAAAATGCCATGTAACCGGCCACGACAAACACCGCACGCAGAGGCGTCGGCAAGAACCAGCGGCGCGCGTAGTGGGCGCCGATAAGTGTGGCAAGATCCATGACGAGCTTGTGCTTGCGTGGCTCAAGCTGCATCACGTAACCCGTCTTTGCGTCGGCAATGGCCTGGGCATCGAGCGCACACAAGGCGTCGAGCACGCCCGCACGACACTGCTCATCATATTCGAGCGCCATCTGGCCAATGCGGCCATACACGCGCACCTTGTGCACGCCGTCGATATCGCCGCTGAGCTTAAGAAGTGCATCGAGATCGCTCTCTGGCACAGGACCCGCCAATTGAAGACGGGTCCTGCCGGGGATCTCGCTAATAATCGAGAATCTCATAGTTTGTGCCTGGGAGCGTTACTCGGCTGCCTCGTCAGCAGCGGCCTCGCTCTGGGTGATGTAGGCCGCCTCGGCAACCATGTCGTCGACATTAGCCTTGGCCTGCTCGACCATGTCCTGGTAGCCGTTCTTGATGCGCATGCCACACGCGATACCCTGCACGCAGGCATTCTTGACCGGAGCGCTGGTGAGCAGCTTGATGCCGGCCGTACCAAGCAGAAAACCGCCACCGACAAGCAGGGTGTTAAACGTCGACTTCTTCATGTTGCTTCTCCCTTTTGCCGCATTGGACGCGGCACGGTGCCTCAGCACCCGAGTAAACAAGTTTGCTCGAGCACACTTTTAGAAAAGAGTTTAGTTTATCTAACTATTAAGGTCAACAAAGGTTAACTTTTTGGAAATCTTGGTGCGCGATGTGACCAAGGGGACCGTCCCTGCGCCCCATCCACAAAACAATGGGCGTGCCGACGGCGCGCCCATTCACTCTATTCAATTCAGCCCACCTGACCCGAACGGCCGAGTCGTCTGGCCGGGGAAGCCCCGAGTCGCCGGGGTATTTGCTCCAAATGAGTTCCGCATGCAAAGAAGGCCACTAAATGTGGCCTTCGTCTTGCATAGGACTGTTTGAAATTTGGAGGAAATACCCCGGCGACTCGGGGCTTCCCCGGCCTCGCAGCTACGAGAGCGACGTTCTCAGCAACTCGTTGAAGAGCTTCGGGTTGCCCTTGCCGCGACTCGCCTTCATGCACTGGCCCACCAAAAAGCCGATGACCTTTTGGTTACCGTCACGATACTGCTGCGCCTGATCGGCACAGTTTGCCAGCACCTCGTCCACGATCGGCTGCAGCGCGCCGGCATCGCTCACCTGGCGCATGCCACGCTCGTCGACGATCTTGTTGGGGTCGTCGCCGGTCTGGGCCATGGCCTCAAAGACCTCGTGCGCCTGGTTGGAGCTGATGGCATCGGTCGCCAGCAGCTTGGCAAGCGCTGCCACCTGAGCCGGCGCGATGCCGGACTCGGCCAGCGAGACGCCCGCGCCCTTAAGATAGGCGATCATCTCGTTCACCAGCAAGTTTGCGACCGTCTGGGCCTCCTTGCCAGCCATACCGGCAGCGGCAGCCTCAAAGAACTCGGCAAACTCGGGGTCGCCGGCTACAAATTTCAAGTCAAACCAGTCCCCTTCCTGTTCCA
>CALLRY010000113.1:0-3026 GCA_938014285.1 uncultured Collinsella sp.
GTGCCGTCTTCGTTGAGCGGCACGCAGCCATGGAAGAGCAGGTTGCCGTTGGCGACCTTGTACATCGAGCCGTGGGTGTAGAGGAAATCGATATGGCGATGCAGGTGATCGGCGGTGACAAACTCGGACACGAGCTTGTCGATGATGTGCTGCTCCTGAGACGTGAGCGTGTAGGGGTCCGCCGGGTCGACGGTGGGGAAGTCGTTGGTCGTGAGCGGCCACACGCTGCCGTCGGCGAGCGTGACCGTGCCGGTGTCGTGGTCGATCTTGTCGAGTAACAGGCGGTCGGTCATATCGAACTCGGGGTGGCGCTGGATAATCTGGCCCTCGAGCTTAAAGAGCAGCACGTTGATGGCCTTGATCAGCGGGGTGATGGACTCACCGGCGGTGTAGGTGGCATCGGCAAAGGCGACAAGCTCACGCAGCGAGATGCCGTAGTCGTTCTCCAGGATCTCGTAATTGTCGTAGCGCAGGTTGTTGCGCAGCACCGTGGCGATGCAGGCGGGCTCACCGGCCGCAGCGCCCATCCACAGCAGGTCGTGGTTGCCCCACTGAATGTCGAGCGAATGGTAGGTGAGCAGGCGGTCCATAATCTTGGCTGCGCCGCCGCCACGGTCGAAGATATCGCCCACCAGGTGCAGGTGGTCGACGGCCAGGCGCTTGATGAGCGAGGCAAGCGACTCGATAAAGTCGTCTGCGCTGGCGGTCTCCAGGATGGACTCCACGATGCGCTCGTGATAGCGCACGCGATAGTTGTTCTCGTCCGGGTGTGTGTGCAACAACTCGTCGATGATGTAGGCGTAATCGCGCGGGATGGCCTTACGCACCTTGGAGCGCGTGTAGCGGCTTGAAAGCGAGCGAGCGACCATGATGAGCTGGTCAAGCATCGTCTTGTACCAGGTTGGCGAGTCCTCGCGCTGGCTGCGGACCAGCTCAATCTTCTCGCGCGGGTAGTAGATGAGCGTACACAGCTCGCCCTTTTCGTCAAAGGAGAGCGTGTCGCCAAAGATCTCGTCGATATGTTCGCGCACGACGCCCGAGCAGTTGTTGAGGATGTGCATAAAGGCTTCGTACTCGCCGTGCACGTCACTCATAAAATGCTCAGTGCCTTTGGGCAGGTTGAGAATGGCCGAGAGATTGATGATCTCGGTAAACGCGGATTGTTCGGTGGGGAACCGTCTCGAAAGCAGGCGCAGATACTTGAAGTCTTGCGGGTTGCGATCGAATGCGACCATGAAACACCTTCCGATGGGGCTGGTAAAACTGATAAACAGCGTCAAACGTTTACCAGTATGCGCCGCTTTTGTTTCGATTTTGCGCCAGCGGCTGAATTGTCGGCTGAACGGTTTGGTAAATCGATTTAGTGAAGGTAGATGTGTTGGTTGGGTGGAGACGACAGAGGGTGTTTTCTCAGATATTTATGCGTGGGGTCGGTGGAAACGATGGTGGTAAAGATGTTCGCTATTTTTGGTTCGATTTGGTAAATAGTGGACATATGTACCGTATGTAGGCTCACTGTGCGATAATTTGCGCAGCAATGAGTAAGGAGCCTCATATGAGTGATTTTGTCCTGACCTGTGAATCCGCCGCCGACCGAACCCGTGAGTTCTTTGCGTCGCGCAATATCCCTGTCGTGTGTTTTCATTACGAGATCGACGATGTTGTCTATACGGACGATCTGTATCAGTCGATTACGCCGGACGAGTTTTTTGCCCAGATTGCCGCGGGCGCCATGCCCAAGACGTCTCAGGTGAGCGTGGGTGAGTACGAGGAGTTTTGGGAGTCGTTTGTTGCCGAGGGTAAAGACGTGCTGCACCTGACGTTGTCGTCGGGTATTTCGGGCACGTATGGATCGGCCTGCGTCGCGGCGCAGATGCTTGCGGATCGCTATCCCGAGGGCGGCAAGGTGCGCGTCATCGATTCGCTGGCGGCGTCTTCGGGCTTTGGCCTGTTGTTGGAATATGCCGCCGATGTGCGCGATAGCGGGGCTTCACTCGACGAGACGGCTGTCTGGATCGAGGAGCACAAGCTCAACCTGCACCACTGGTTCTTCTCGACCGATCTGTCGAGCTACCTGCGCGGCGGTCGCATTTCGGCCGCGAGCGCGATCATCGGCACGGCGCTTAAGATTTGCCCGCTTATGACGGTCGATTGCGAAGGTAAGCTGTCGCCACGTGAGAAGATTCGCACTAAGAAGCGCGCGATTTCCGAGATGGCTAAGACCATGATGGCACACGTACAGGACGGTGCGGATTATTCGGGTAAGTGCATCATGTCGCAGTCGGCGTGCCGCGAGGATGCCGAGGCGGTCGCGGCGCTGATTGAGGAACAGGTTCCGCAGCTTAAAGGCAAGATTGAGATCAATGACATCGGTACTCTGATTGGCTCGCATACCGGACCTGGTACGGTGGCGCTCTTCTTTATGGGCGACAAGCGCGTGGATTAACTTGGCTCATCACGTCGCTGCGTGATTGCTCAAACGAAAACGGCTCGCCTCACGTTTGTGGGGCGGGCCTTGCTGTTGCGGCTAGCGTTTCTTTCCGCGGAAGAAGAAGCCGTGCAGTGACGGCTTGAGGCCGCGGTTGGCGCGATGCTCCTCGACGCGCTCGTGGATCGAAGCGACGCGCTCGATGACTTCGTCGGGAATCGGCACATCGGGATTCATGTTCTCGACCTGGCTGACCTCGGCGGCGGCGACCTGGTCGATAATGGGCACATCGTCGCGCGAGATGACAGGTGTGGCGTCTTCCTTCATCTTGCGATAACGCTGCATCATGTCGGTCTGTAACTGCTGGGCCGAAGGCGGCGTCCAGATGATGGCGTTGGCGCCGGCGGCGATGGTCTCACGGATGCTCTCGGGCGTCTTGCCGCCCGGCGCGATGAGCGGCAGGTTGGGATAGTGCTCGCGCAGCTCGCGTAGGACCTGGGGCGTGTTCTTGCCGGCGGCGATGTTGAGAATCTTGGCGCCGGCGCGCACCTTGGCGTGGGCATCGTCGTCGCAGCGAACGACCGTGGCGATGACGGGG
>CALLRY010000114.1:0-14518 GCA_938014285.1 uncultured Collinsella sp.
CCCATCACGACAACCAAGCCGATCACGGAGCGAGACACGTTTTGGACATCGCGCTTAAACAGATGCAGGATGTTCTTCATTTATGCCTCACCTCCTTTGGAGTGCTTGCCAAGCGCGGTGGTATCTCCATCATTTGTGGCTGTGCTGTCGCTGCCCTGAGATTTATGGTGCGAGCCGATATGCGGCAAGCGGCCCGTGGACTGATCACCGCCCTTGGCACCACGCTCGCTGGCGTTGAGGCCAAACATGTGGCGGGAATGGCGGCCGTGTGTTCGCGCATCTCGCGACGCAGGTCCTCATCCGAAAGCGCCGAGATGCGCATCTGGGTATTGAGGCTCGCTCGGATATATTCGATATTGATAAGCCAGCCGCAGATGGCAATAACCGAGATGATCCAAATGACAAGCAGGATGATCTTGCCGTTATTGTCGATATCGAGAACCGTCGACAGGACAAAGAGCAGGACCTGAACGCCCACCACGGCGGCAAAACCGCCCTTGATGTAGTACGGGTAGCGATGTTCAAAGGCGACCGCATGATCGAGCAGTTCGCGACGGTACGAATCGGAATCGAGCATGACGCGCATGGCCGTGCGCAGCGAGTAGCGCTGGCGCGGCAGGTCGTTGGACTCGCAAATCATCATACCGGTCGTGGAGAGCTGTTTATCAAAGAGCAGGTTAAGGTTGAGCAGCAGCGGACGCAGCTGCAGGCCGATAAAGAGCGCCACGATCAAGAACACGCCCAGAATGCACAGGTTAAACAGGTAGTTGAACGAATACATGCCGCCGACCGTCTCGCGCAGCAGATTGATGCCGTAGGTAAAGGGCAGCAGCGGGTGCAGCCACTGGAAGAAGCCGGGCATCATCTCGATGGGGTACATGCCCGACGAACCCGGGATCTGCACGATGACGAGAATGACGCCGATAGCCTTGCCGATATGCTTAAACGTGGTGGACAGCGCATAGATGATATTGACGTAGGTGAACGAAATGGCGATGCCGCCCAGCACGAACAGCAGCGGGCTGACGCACTGCACGCCAATCACCAGATCGCCTACCGTAACGATGATGGCCTGCAACGCGCCCAGGATCACCATGAGCAACCAGCGGCCAAAGTAGCCTTGGCGCGCCGTAAAGCTGCCAACACCTTCACGGTCGACCTCGAGCTTGTAAATGGCGATGAGCACATAGCCGCCCACCCAAAGCGCCAGATTGGTGTAGAAGGGAGCGATGCCCGAGCCAAAGCTCTTGACCGGATAGATTGACTTGGACGTCAACTCAACCGGAGACGCCATGAAATCTGCCACGTCATTGACATCGACGCCCATCAGATCGGCCAGCTCGCCCATGGACTCGGAGGTCTGCAGCGCCGCGATGTCATTGGCGGCGGTTGCAAGCTTGTCCTGGACCTTGGCAAGCGAGGAATCGGTCTGGGACAGCGTGGTCTTGGCCTGGCCGAGCGTAGCGCTAAGCTGCGCCAACGTGCCGCGCGCATTTGCAAGTGTAGGTGTCATACCCGAGACGATACCGGTCAGGTCGCCCGAAACGGCAGCAAAAGAGTCGAGCGCGCTCGAGGCCTTCGGCAGCGCGTTTTGGCCCAAGTCCGTCTGGGCTTGGCCAAGGTTGGTCGCACCGGTATGAATTGCGTTATTGATAGCGTCACTGGCACCCGAAACAGCCGCTGCGTCATTCGCCATGGCGCTCGACTGCGCGGACAGACCGTCCTTGATGCTCTGAAGCTTTTCATTCTGCTCTCGAAGCAAATCGATGGTCGATACAATGCGCGCGTCAATTTCCTCGGAACCTGTCGACGTGTCATTGGCGAGAATCTCCAAGTGCCCGATAACGGCCTTATTGTGGTCGATCGTCGCTTGAAGAGACTCGAGCGAGTTGTCGATACGGGTGGTCGTAGATGTGACCGCGCCCGTCAGCTTGCCGATGGCAGCGTTCGCAGAGGCCGACGTCTTGGTGAGCGCAAGGCTGCCTTCCGAGAGCGCCTTGGAGAGCGAGGTGATGGAGTTGCCCGCCGTGGTGCGAGCTTCGCTCAGCAGGTCGTTGCCCTGGGAGATCGCCTGCGTCAGCGACGGTGCCTGGCCTTGCAAGCCGGCAAGTGCCGCATCAGCCGAGGCGATAGCGCCACTCGTCTTATCGATGGCGGCATTCATATCGCCAATCGAATCGCGCACCTCGCCCAAGGTGTCGGACGCCTCGGACACCGAACTTGCCAGCGAGTCCTGAGTCTGGGTTGCCTTGTCCTTTAAATCGACACCAGCATCCTTGGCGATACCGGCAACAGTCTTGCCTACCGTAGAGACAAATTCCGAGTTGATCTGCTCCTCGATGGTGTTTGCACCGGTATCGGTAACCTTGGGCGCAATGGCGCTCTTCTTCTCATTGACGTAGTACGTGAGCTTGGGCTGATGGTAGTTGCCGTCGAGCATCGAAACCAGGTTATCCGAGAAGTTCTTGGGAATCACGATAGCGGCATAGTACTCGCCGCTCTCGACGCCCTCCTTGGCATCGGCCGTCGAGTCGACGAACGTCCAGCCCAACTGATGATTCTCCTTGAGCTGGTCGACCACTTTGTCGCCAGCGTTGAGCTCACCCACCAAGTCGTTTTGGGTGCCTCGATCGTTGTTGGCGATAGCAATCTTGATGCCTTGGGTGTTTCCATACGGATCCCAGTTTGCCACGATGTTATACCAGGCATACAGCGAGGGAATAACGCACACGCCTAGGGTAACCACCAGGGCGACGGGGTTCACAAGCAGTCGCTTAATGTCGCGCTTAAATATCGCAAAGGACACCTTTGCATTGGATAGTTTGCTGCCGAGACTCACGCTTGGACCATCCATCCTGTCGTTAAATCGAATCGTACTATCGACAACCATTGTAGTAGGCGCTTTAACGTCTCAAAGCACAATGGTGTTGAGTTTTGCGGGTAGCAATATACTACGAAGATGAGTTAACGTACAGATGTACAGTATCCTAAATTTCAGCAGGTCACAAAACCACAACCCGCACAAATTAGCAATTCAAATAGTCATCGGGGACGTTCTTAAACGACTAGTCAAACAAAAACGTCCCCAATGACTACTTAGGACCACGGCAACGTCGATGTTTTGGCAATGCCAGCGAGCGGGCGCCAGAGCGAACAAATTGGCATGAAAAGAGGACGGCATAGACCTTCTGGTCATGCCGTCCTCTTTAAATGACAAGTTGTCGCTCTGGCGCCCGCGCAGCGTCGACTGGTCCGCCGTTCGTTAGAACGGCGGACCTGAGGGCAGCGTCGAGCCGTTACGCGGTTTGGTAAAACCGCGTAAATACCTAACTACATCAAGTTGCAAACAGCTGCTGCGAAGGCAACGGGGTCCTCGGGCAGAATGCCCTCGACCAGCAGGGCCTGGTCATAGAGCAAACCGGAGTACTGCTTGATCTTGTCGGCGTCGCCCGCCTTCTGAGCGGCGACGAGCTTGGAAAAGACCGGGTGCTTGGCGTTGAGCTCGAGCACGCGCTGGCTCTTGGGCATACCGTCGGGCGCGCCCTCGGGACCCTTCTGGAGCACCTTCTCCATCTCGAGCGAAAGCGGGCCCTCGGTGGTGATGCACGCGGGAGCATCGGTCAGGCGCGCAGAGACGGCAACCTTCTCGACCTTGTCGCCGAGTGCCTCCTTCATGGCGTTAAAGAGGTCCTCGTTCTCCTTGGTGGCGTCCTCGGCCTCCTTTTTCTCGTCCTCGGTCGCCAGGTCAAGATCACCGGTCGCGACGTTCTTGAGCTCCAGATGACGATCCTCGACCTCGGGCTCGGCACCGTCGGCCACAGCCTTCTCGGCAGCCTCGCGGGCAGCATCGTCCTCGTAGATCTTGGGCATATCGGCGGCAACGTACTCACGCATGGCCTGGAAGGTAAACTCATCCACGTCCTGCGTCAGCAGCAGCACGTCATAGCCGCGGTCGAGCACGCCCTTTACCACGGGCATCTTGGCCAAGCGCTCGCGCGAATCGCCGGCGGCGTAGTAGATGGCCTTCTGATCCTCGGGCATGCCCTTGGCATACTCGGCCAGTGTAATCATCTTCTGTTCCTTGGCAGACCAGAACAGCAACAGGTCGGCGAGCTCATCGGCCTTCATGCCATAGCTCGAGTAGATGCCGTACTTAAGGCCGCGGCCAAAGTTCTCAAAGAACTTCTCGTAGGCCTCGCGGTCGTTGTCACGCATATCCTCAAGGTCAGCGGTGATCTTCTTTTCCACACGCTTGGCGATGGCCTTGAGCTGACGGTTCTGCTGCAGCGTCTCACGCGAGATGTTGAGCGACACGTCGGCGGAATCCACGACGCCGCGGACAAAGTTGTAGTAGTCGGGCAGCAGGTCGTCGCACTTCTCCATGATCAGGACATTGGAGCTGTAGAGCGCCAGACCCTTCTCGTAATCCTTGCTGTACAGATCGAACGGCGCGCGGCCCGGCACAAACAGCAGGGCGTCATACTCGAGCGTGCCCTCGGCATGGAAGCTGATGGTGCGCGCAGGATCGTCAAAGTCGTGGAACGTGGACTTGTAGAACTCGTCGTAGTCCTTCTGCTCGACATCGGAGCTGCGCTTTTTCCAGATCGGCGTCATGGAGTTGACGGTCTCGAGCTCCTGGTAGTCCTCGTACTCGGGCGTGTAGTCATCGCCGGCGTCCTCGGGCTTGGGTTTCTGGCGGCTCTTGGACACCATCATCTGAATCGGGTAGCGCACATAGTTGCTGTACTGCTGAATCAGGCTCTTGAGGCCCCACTCGGTCAGGAAGCGATCGTAGGTCTCGGCCTCGCCGTCGGCGTCGAGCTTCTCGTTCTCACGCAGCGTCAGAATGACATCGGTACCGTGCTCGGCGCGCTCGCCGTCCTCGATGGTGTAGCCCTCAAGACCGTCGGATTCCCACACATGGGCGACATCCTCGCCGTAGGCGCGGCTGACGACCTTCACATGGCTGGCGACCATAAAAGCCGAGTAGAAGCCCACGCCAAACTGGCCGATGATGTCGACATCCGAACCCTGCTGCTCGGCGTTCTCGGTCTTAAACTCCTCGGAGCCGGAATGGGCGATGGTGCCCAGATTGCGCTCGAGCTCCTCGGCGGTCATGCCAATGCCGTTATCCGAGATGGTAATGGTGCGGGCGTCTTTATCAAAGGAAACGCGAATAGCCAGGTCGCCCTGGTCGATCTTGACGCTCGGATCCTGCAGGCTCTTAAAGTTGAGCTTGTCGACGGCGTCGCTCGCGTTAGAGATAAGCTCGCGCAGGAAGATTTCCTTATTGGTGTAGATGGAGTTGATCATGAGGTCGAGCAGTTTTTTGCTCTCGGTCTTAAATTGACGCATGTGCAGTCCTTTCGCGCTACCCCCGTCCGCAAAAACGGCCCGGTCGCCCGAGCCGAATCGCAGACCTGCTATGTTCAGACTTAGATTTTATAACCCATTAGCGCGCATATATACATACGGAATCGAAAAACTGTATGTCTAAGCGCTCCGATGCGCCAATTGCCAAGGAGCGTCCCCAACTGCCGGCAGAAAAGGAACGTCCCTATCTGCCATCTACGCGCTTGGCCATCCAGACATGGGGCTGGCCCTCGTCTTCGTAATCTACCGGGGCAATTTGCATGTAGCCCGCCTTTGCATAGAGCGGCAACACGTATTCCTGCGCATGCAGCTTAATAAGCTTAGCGCCGGCATCGCGTGCACACGAAGCACCGGCCTCGACGATCGCACTCGCCAGTCCGCGACGACGCATAGCCGGCAGCACGGCGACGCGCCCCATAATGTAGGTCTCCCCCGCCGCAACGCCTTCGTCCATGTCGCATGCCGGCAACACCGGGGCCTCTGCGTCAGCCACGCGCTCAAGCTCTTCGGGAAACACGCGCGAGCAACCGGCAAGCTCGCCGTCTACATAGAGCGTCACATGAATGCAGCTCTGATCCTCGTCGATAGCGTCGAACTCATTCTCGTAGCCCTGCTCGTCTATAAAAACGACGCGGCGCACCAACGCCGCGTCATCAAAGCATCCCGTCTTAAGTTGAATATCCATGGCTGCCCCTTCATTCAATGCGAACGTTAGGGACAGATTTTAGCGAAAATGAGCTCCGCGTACGCTAAACTTCGCGCGAGCCTTCGCCAGGCAGTCGTAATGACCCACGTTATGGGCATCGCTCGCGATGAAGCTGTACAGGTTCTGATCGAACAGGCGCTGTGCCGGCTTTTTCTCGCGACCAAAGCGACCGCCGGCAATAAAGTCCGCCGAAGCCTGCAGCTTGCAGCCCATATCGACCAGGCGCTCCGCCACGCTTACATCCTTTTGAACCGCACGATAGCGCTCAGGATGAGCGATGATCACCTGGTAGCCACGGCACTGCAAATCGTAAATCGTGTTCTCGTACTCTCTAAACGCATACGCATCGGCATGTGTCGAAAGCTCGAGCAGAAACTCGTTGGTTCCATCGAAATGCAAGTGCTCCGCGGCATCGATACCAAGTTCAACGAGCTTTCGATGGTTGACCTCGAAGCCCATCTGGAGCGGAAAACCGTCAGCGTTATCACGCAGCAGCTCAAAGGCATCCCACATCTTGTCGTAATCAAAATAGGGATCACGGCAGTGAGGAGTGCAAACGATTCTGGTTACACCGGCCCGCTTGGCAGCCTCGAGCATCGCCAAGCTCTCATCGAGATCGGCGGCGCCGTCGTCTACACCCGGCAAGATATGGCAATGAATGTCACGCATAGGTCAGCCTTAATCAACTAAACGTTTGCTCGGTTGGTGAAGATGCCCTTTTTGGAAGTCCCCTGATCGTCGGAGCCCTTCTTAACCTTCTTACCGTCCTTGGTGTAGTAGGAGTAGTAGTACTCGCTGGTCTCGGTCTCGCAGTAGTTCATGACGGCACCGATGAGCTTGACCTTCTCGGACTTCTTAAGCTGGCCGATAGCGTTGAGTGCCTCCTCGCGCTTGGTGAAGTCCTCGCGCACCACGAACAGCGTACCGTCGGTCAGGCTGGCAATCTCGGCAGCATCGATGAAGGTGCCGACCGGGGGAGCATCAAAGATGACGTACTGGAACTTGGCGGACAGTGCCTTTACCAACTTGGCAAAGCGGTGAGAGACGATGATGTCGGCAGGATTGGGAATATGCGGCTCGGCATCGAGGAAGTAGAAGTTCTTCTGACCCGTCTCGACAATTGCCTGGTCAATGGAGATCTGCTCGGAAAGGACCGCATAGAGTCCGCCGCGCGAACGAACGCCGAGCATATCGGAAAGGGACCTGCGGCGCATATCGGCCTCGACTAGGAGCACGGACTTGCCGCTCGTGGCGATAGCCTGGGCAAGGTTGATGGAAACCGTAGACTTGCCCTCGTTGGGAATCGAGGACGTGACGGTAATGGTGCGAATGGGGTCGTCCACGCTCGCAAAGCGGATGTTGGCCAGAAGGGTCTTGGCGGCATTCTGTACAACGAGCTTATCGGTGTTCTTTGCCTTAGCCATGCCTATTTACCACCTTTCATAGCCGGAATTCGGCCAACAACGGGAATGCCCAGGAGCTCTTCTGCCTCTTCGGCACCGCGGATGCGGGTATTGAGCATGTCTGCCAAAACGACATAGGCAACTGCGATAAAGATACCGGCGAGGAACGCGACAGCAACGTACAGCATACGCTTGGGACCGCTGGGGGCTTCGGGGGTCTTAGCCTCGTCGATAACGTTGATGCTCTGGGCAGCGCCGACGTTCTGAGCGACCGTACTCACCGAGCTGGCCATGGCCTTTGCGACCTTAGCCGTCTCCTTGGCATCGGTGCCGGTAACCGAAAGCGTAATGACACGCGTGGTGGTCTCGGAGGAAACAGACACCTTGTAGTCATCCAGATCGGTGAGGCCCAGTTCATTGGCTGCGCCGCTCTTAACGCTATCGCTATCCAGCAGCGTGGCGATATCGTTGGAAAGCATCTGACTCGCCGAGAGATCGTTGTAGCTCATCTGACCGCTATCGTCGGTCTTGGCGAGAATGTACATGCTCGTCGTCGCGGTATAGGTGTTGTCCATCGCAACGAAGGACACGATGCCCATGGCGATCGCGCAGACCACCGGAAGGGTGATGACCAGCTGAAGGTGCTTCTTCAGCAGCTGGAACAGTTCGAGAAGGGTCATGCAGCTTGCCTTTCATTTCCCCAGTTCGGATTGACAAAACTGTCCGTATGTTATCGCATCTTTTTACCGAGACCAAACTCTATACATAAGAAACAGGCTCTCCTGTAAAAATGTCGGAAGCAATCGTAAAATTGCACAACAACGCCGCACCCGAAAGTCAAATGCGGCGTCTGCATCAATATCTATGTTATATCGCTATGCGAATGGCTCGTCCTGCTGTATGGGAAACGTCACCGTAATGGTGGTTCCCACGCCCAACTCGCTCGACAGATCGAGCGTGGCGTGATGATACAGGGCCGCATGCTTGACAATGGCAAGCCCCAGACCGGTTCCGCCGCGTGCCTTGGACCTACTCTTGTCCACGCGATAGAACCGCTCAAATACCTTGCCCTGTTCTTCAGGCGCGATACCGATTCCCGTGTCGGCGACCGCAAGGAACGGATGGCCTTCGTCGTTGGTGCCGCACTGCAGCGTAACCGTACCGCCGGGTCGATTGTAGCGGATGGCGTTGCTTGCCAGATTATAGATGAGCTCGTCAATCAAGCGCGACACGCCCTCGATGACCACAGGCTTGGTCTCATGACTTATCGTCACATTCGCCTGACGGGCGACCTGTTCAAGACGCTGCTCGACCGCGTAGATGGCACGCGAGAGCTCAATAGGCTCCGTGGACCCAATGGGCACCGCCTCGCCCTCAGCTGCACGCTCGGCCTCGTCCAAGTTAGACAGCGTAAGGATATCGTTGACAAGCGCTGCCAAGCGGCCCGCCTCACGATAGATGCGACCGCCAAAGTTGCGCAGGTCGCCCTCGCCCTCGACCATGCCGTTTGCGATGAGCTCGGCATAGCCCGAAATCGCCGTAAGCGGCGTCTTGAGCTCATGGGTGATATTCGCCGTGAACTCGCGGCGCATACGGTCGTTGTCCGCCAGCACCGCCATTTGGCGCTTGAGCTCCTGGCGCTGCGACTCAATACGCTCAAGCATGGGGACCATCTCGGCATAGGCGTGCTCATAGCTACGGCGTGGGTGGTCCAAATCCACCTCTTGCAAAGGCGCGATGATGGCACGGGACTCGCGGCGCGCCATAAAAAACGAGAGTACCGCACCCGCTGCTGCGATAAGCAGCATCGGCGCCACCATCGACAGCAAAATCGCCGCAACGCCAGGCTGGGCCTGCGCCAAGCGGACAACCTGGCCGTTATCAAGGGCGACGGCGCGATACAGCATAATCTCGTCGAGCGTAGAGCTTGCGCGCTCCGCGGAACCCGAACCACTCTCAAAGGCCTCGATGACCTCGGGGCGATCGCCATGGTTGGGCAGTGTGGAAGGCGACGCCTCGTTGTCGTAGGCAACCGATCCATCCTTGTTAATCAGCGTGATGCGCAAGTCCTCTCGATCGAGGCTGCGCAAGAACGGGATGGGCTCCTGCTGCTCGTCGAGGGCGGCAGCAATGAGCTCGGTTTCTTGCGCCAGGTTGGCACTCGTGGCATCCGCCAAGGTGTTTTGCACAAAGAACGCACCCAGCACCGTAAACGCCACGATAACCGCCATGGCGCAGACAAAGATCGTCACAAAAACGCGGTGCGACAGCGTATGTTTTCCCTGGGGGGCGAAGACCACGGGTTACTCCTCCGATGCGGTGGCCGCGGTGTCGTCACCTTCGGCACCATCACCGGCAGAAGGCTCGGCCAAGCGGTAGCCCACGCCGCGCACGGTCTCGATGGCGCTGGCATGCTCGCCCAGTTTTTGGCGAAGCGTCTGCACGTGCACGTCAACGGTGCGCGAACCGCCGTCGAAGTCCCAGCCCCACACGCTCTGCAGCAACGACTCGCGGGTAAAGACCACGCCGGGCTTGCGCATGAGGTACTCGAGCAGGTCGAACTCGCGCAGGGTGAGCTTAAGCGACTCGCCGGCAACAGTCACCTCACGATGGCTGGGCGAGAGCACGATGTCGCCCACGCTGAGCACATCGCTTGCCTGTTTGACCATGCCGCCGCGACGCAGCAGTGCGCGGCAGCGGCTGGCGAGCTCCATGAGCGAAAACGGCTTAGTCAGGTAATCGTCGGCACCGCCATCGAGCGCCATCACCTTGTCGAGCTCGGTATCCTTGGCGGTAAGCATCATGATGGGCACCGTCGCCGTCAGGCGATCGGCACGCAGTCGACGCATAATCGCCAAGCCATCGGTATCGGGCAGCATGATGTCGAGCAGGACGGCATCGGGTACCCGTCGCGCCACGGCAGCCTTAAACTCACCGTCGCACGAAAAGCCTTCGGCCTCAATCCCCTGCTTGCGCAGCGCATAGACCGTCAAATCCCTGATGTTGTCATCGTCCTCGACGTAATAGATCATGTTGAACCCCTTTGCGGCCGGCATGACCGCATCTTAACCCTAAAGGTACCTTTACTAGATGGTATCAGCCAAAACGCCCCGTCAAATAATCCGCCGTGCGCGGATCGGTCGGATTCTTGAAGAGTTGCGCGGTGGGCGCGTGCTCCACCAGCTCACCCAGCAAAAAGAATGCGACCGAATCGGAGATACGCGCCGCCTGCTGCATATTGTGCGTAACGACCACGAGCGTGCAGGTCTCTTTGAGCTCGCAGGCCAGCTGCTCCACCACCAGCGTCGACACAGGATCGAGTGCCGAGGTCGGCTCGTCCATCAGCAGAATGTCGGGCTGCACGGCAAGTGCGCGGGCGATGCACAGACGCTGCTGCTGGCCGCCCGAAAGACCCAGACCCGACTCTTTGAGCTTGTCCTTGGCCTCGTCCCACAGGGCGGCGCGTCGCAGGGAGTCTTCGACCAGCTCGTCGAGCACGACGCGATCGCGCACTCCCATTCCGCGAGGACCGTAGGCGACGTTGTCGTAGATGCTCATGGGAAACGGGTTGGGGCGCTGGAACACCATGCCCACGCGCTGGCGAAGGCGGCAGATGTCGTAGTCGCCCAGGATATCTTGACCATCGAGCGCAATCTTGCCCTCGATTCGGCAGTCCTTGATGCCGTCGTTCATGCGGTTAAAGCAGCGCAGCAACGTGGACTTTCCGCAGCCCGAAGGCCCGATGAACGAGGTAATCTGCTTGTCGCGGATCTTGATATTCACGTCCTTGAGCGCATGGTGGTCGCCATAGAACAGGTCGAGGCCCTCAACATCGATTCGCGTCGGCGAGGCGGCAAGATCCTCTGCCGTGGGGCGAGTCGCATCCCCAACCTCGCGCTCGTGCGCGGCCTCGGTCTGCGCTTTCATGAGTTCTTCAAGCTCCGTGGGCTCCACAGCCGCAGCAGCCGTCATACCGCATACCTCCACATCGATATCAATTCAGCAGTATCGATAGTAGGAATCGCGGCTCATATGCACGTGAGCGCATTGTCAAGTGTTTGTAAGGGCACACTGGCTATGCGGCGGGCAGCTCGATGGTGAATATCGTGTGTTCGGGCGTCGATTCACATGCAACGGTACCGCCGTGCGCGCATACGATCTCCTTGGCGATGGCAAGCCCCAGTCCAGCGCCGCCGCGATTGGTCGCACGCGCCGCATCCAGGCGATAGAACTTCTCAAAGATCACCTTGAGCTTTGCCTCAGGGATGGGATCGCCCTGATTGATAAAGCGCACGCGCACGCCACCGCCGTCCCGGCGTCTGGCCTCGATCGTGATGGTCGAGCCCTCATAGCTATAGGCAATAGCGTTTTTCATGATGTTGTTGAACACGCGAGCCATTTTGTCGCCATCCACGAGCACCGTCAGGTCCTCGCGAATATCAACTTGGACTTCCTTATGCTGCTCGTTGAGGATGGGATAGAACTCGTCAGTCACCTGAGCCAGCAGCAACCCCAGATCAACATAGCCGCGCGTGAGCACGATATCGTGGAAGTCAAAGCGCGTGATATCGAAGAACTCTTCGATGAGCGTATCGAGCCGGTGCGCCTTGTCGAGCGCCACGCCCGTAAAGTGCGCACGTTGCTCAACCGGCAGCTCGGGAGCCTCTTGCAGCAGCGAAAGATAGCCCACCACACTGGCAAGCGGGGTGCGTAGGTCATGTGCCAAGTACGTGACCAAATCGTCCTTGCGATGCGACTCGTCACGCAGAGCTTGCTGCACCTTGCGCTCACGGTCACGCACGCGGTTAAGGGCGCCCTCGACCTCCAAGAAGTCGCCGTCGATGTTATCCCAGGTGTCGGGGTGATCGATCAGGCGATCTTGGATACGAGCGGCCAGCACACAATCGGCATGCTGCTCGCCCTGCTCGTAGCCCTGGTAGTACAGGGCGCGGCCACACAAGAACAGCACGCACGCGGCAAGCGCCAGCACAAAGCCAAGCATGTTGAATACAAAGCCGGCATCGAACAGCACCGGCCCTTCGATGCCGCCGAGCGCCATGGCGCCAATCGCCAACGTCATGGCCCACGCGGCGCCGCCAATCACCACGCAGCGGCACACGATCTCAAATCGATCGATCAGCAAAAAGCCGACAAGCAGCACCGCCAAGATTCCGACGATGTTGTCGATGCCAATCAGCAGCAGGCTCAGCAAAAAGAGCAGCACCGTTGCAAGCGCGCGGTTGTCGACGACCGACCTCACGTATTCAAAGAGCCGATCGGGCACCTCGAACGCTTGCCTATCGTCTTTTGTCATATCAAGATCCTCACAAGCGAAAAGCGTTATTCGATGATGTAGCCGACGCCCCAGACGTTTTTGATAAAGCGTGGCTTTTGTGCGTCGTCGCCGATCTTTTCGCGCAAGTGGCGAATATGCACCATCACCGTATTGTTGGAGCCGGGCATAAAATCCTCGCTCCACACCGCGCGGAACAGGTCCTCCACGGCCACCACGCTGCCGCGATGCTCGACCAGATACAGCAAGATTGAATACTCGGTGGGTGTGAGGCGTACCGGTGCACCGTCCACCGTCACGGAACGAGCGTCGCGGTTGATCTCCAAGCCGTCGAGCTGAATGGTCGGCGACTCGGCCGCCTGTGCACGGCTACCGTAGCTGGTGTAGCGGCGAAGCTGAGCGTGCACGCGCGCGATGAGCTCCAGCGGACGGAACGGCTTAACCACGTAATCGTCCGCGCCAAGCGAAAGGCCCCCGATCTTGTCTTGCTGGGCATCGCGCGCCGTCAGCATGATCACGGGATAGGTATGGCTGGAACGGATCGTACGCAGCAGCTCAAACCCATCGATATCGGGCAGCATGACATCAAGCAGCGCCAGATCGAACTCCTGCTCCAAAATCGCCTTGGCAGCATCGGCCCCGCTATAGGCAATCTGGACATCAAAGCCCTCTTTTGTAAGGTAGATGCCAACCAAGTCGGCGATGGCCTTCTCGTCATCAACTACCAAAATGCGCTCGTTCATGCGTGCTCCTCTCGCGCTCCATTATGCCTGAGGCGACGCACGCCACACACAACAAGCGTGGGTGATTAAGTCGGCCTTAAGCACCCTTGTGCCCGTTCAGGTGCGGATGTGGGCCAAGCGCGCACGCGATGATCGCCGACGCCGGCAAACGATATACTCTAGTTTCAGAAGAGACCATCCCGTCGAAAGCGAAATCTGTGAAGTCCCTCACCTCTTTTGCAAAGCGCTCAGCCCAGCTTGCCGCCGGCTTTGTCTGCGCTATCGCCCTTGCCGCCGGCGTGCCCACCGTCGCCGGCGCCCAAGTGCTCACGACCGACAATGTTTGCGGCAAAACCGCCGATGTGCGCGGTATCACGGCCGAAAACCTGCCCGATATCGATGCGACCAATGCCCTCGTCATGGGCAAAGACGGCACCGTCTACTATGCCCGCGGCGCCGATGAGCAGGTCAAGATTGCCTCGATCACCAAGGTCATGACCGCAATCCTAACCGTCGAGAATTGCAAGATGGACGAGAAGGTCACGGTGAGCAACGCCGCAGCCACCGTGGGTAATTCGACCGCCGGCTTGCTCGAAGGCGACGAGCTTACCGTGGAGCAGGCACTACGCGGTCTGATGATTCCCTCGGGCAACGACGCCGCCATCGTGCTCGCCGAATATGTGGGCAAGAAGATCGACCCCAAGACCAAAGACGCCGAGGCCACATTTGTGAAGGCCATGAACGAGCGCGCTAAGAAGCTCGGCTGTACCGGTACGCTTTTTGAAAACCCGCATGGTCTGGACTTTGATGAGTGGGCTGGCAATATGCACTCAACCGCACACGACGTAGCGCTGATGATGCAGGAGGCCATGAAAAACGACACGATCCGCGAGGTCGTAGCGAGCGAGGATTCCTGGATCGAGGTCACGGGCGCCGACGGCACCGACCATTCGCATTCCATGGACACGCATAACTATTTGCTGGGCCAAGATGGCAACATCGGCGGCAAGACCGGCACCAC
>CALLRY010000115.1:0-2742 GCA_938014285.1 uncultured Collinsella sp.
AAGAACCTGCTGGTTCCCGGCGCCAATCCCGCGATCGCTGTAATTGGTTTTCAGCTCGGTGCGTCCATGAGCCTTTCGAGCTTCATCGCCGGTGGTATTTCCGGCATCTTGCTGGGCCTTGTCACGCTGTTTGTCGTCGGTCCCATCACCTTTGCGTTCGAGCGCCTGTGCGGTGGTAACGGCAAGGCTGCCGCGGCTTGTTCCACCATCGCCGGCACGGCTATGACCACGCCGGTTGCTCTCGCCGAGGTCGCGCCGCGCTACGCCGAGCTTGCGCCCACCGCGTACGCCCAGATCGCCACTGCCGTTATCATCACGGCAATCATGGCTCCGATTCTGACCGGCTGGGTCGACAAGAAGTTCTGCCAGGGCAAGGAGGACCTGTCGCCTGCCGGTGTCGAGGCCATCGAGGAGGCCGTCGCGACCGACATCGATGGCGAGTAACGGCCGTTACCGATAATTGATTCCGGCGTGCAATTCGCGCCGTCCGAGCGCCCGAACAGAAACTGTTTTGCAGTGATGTTCGGGCGCTTTGCTATGATTCCCTTTACCCCTGCGGAGTAAAGGGGTGTTTATTGCCCTGATTCGAATTGGGCGATTCTGACCATTCGGATATTGAAGGGATGGCGTCTAGTGGTTAAGGCACTCAAGATTGAGATATTCCTGCTATGCATGATTGTTCTTATCGGGCTTGCCGCGCGAAGTCGTCGCTCCTTGTTCTCGAGCACCCTGCAGCTATTGTTTAGCATGCTTGGCTACACCTCTGCCGCGTACATATTATTCGATATGATCTGGACGCTTTCGGATGGTGCGGACGGCACGTTGGGTATTGCTGCCAACTGGATTTCCAACGCGGTTTCGTTTTCGCTCTTTGCCATCGCGTGTCTCATTTGGTTTATCTATTCCGAGACGATGCAGGGCTCTCGCCTTGTGACCTCGCGCTATAGGGTGGTGCTTGCAACGTTGCCTACGGCTCTGGTGGTCGTGCTGGCGTTTACCAGTTACTGGACGCACGCCCTGTTCTATATCGATTCGCAGGGCGTGTATCGTCGCGGCTTTGCTTATATGATCCAGCCCATTGTCAGCTACTGTTACGTTATACATGCGTCCCTGCATGCGTTTGTGCAATCTCGCAGGGTCGAGAGCCTACAGACGAAGGCTATCTATCGAACCTTGGCATTTTTCGCCATTCCGGCCCTGGTGGGCGGTACCTTTCAGGTCGTATACTCGGTGCCCGGCCTTTGTGTCGGCATAATGATTAGCATGTTGCTGCTCTACATCATCTGCCAGGAGCAGCTCATCTCGACCGACCCGTTGACTGGCCTCAACAATCGCAACCGTTTTGAGACCTATATCCTGTCGCTCTTCTCAAATGTGGATCAGGCCGAAGATGTGTATCTGCTCATGATGGACGCCGACGGCTTTAAGCAGATTAACGATCGCTATGGACATGTGGAGGGCGACCATGCTCTTCAGGTTATATCCGCTGCGCTCAAAGAGGTCTGCTCGGCGTCTGGTGGCTTTATCGCGCGTTATGGTGGCGATGAGTTCGTGGTGCTCCAAAAGGCAGCGGCGGAACAGGATATCATGCATCTGTGCGCGACAATCAACGACGAGCTCGCGCATGCCGAGGTGCCGTATGCATTGCGGATGTCCATCGGTTGCGCGCGGGTCGGCGATAGTGTTGATACCTGGCAAGACTTACTTCGCGCTGCCGATGCGGAGCTCTATCGCGTCAAGGCCGAGAAAAAGAAAGCCGGCATCCAGATACGCTAGGAAAAGGGTCGCACGCTTGCGTGCGTGGCGGCCCTCAGCTCATCGATGTATTCCATTAAGCTAAAGTGTGCAAACGCCCTCCCTAAAAAGGTGAGCTCGCTAGGCTTTTTTGGGTTTGTTGACGATGATGATGCCGCCGCAGACCAACAACAGGGCAACGATGACGGTAACGGGGCTCGTGCCAGCGCCCTCGCCGAGCAGCAGTGCGCTCAACAGCACGCCAAAGACTGGGTTCATAAAGCCAAAGACCGACACGCGGCTGACGGGGTTGACGGCGAGCAGGCGGGACCACAGCGAGTACGCGACGGCGGAGATAAGCGCCATGTAGATGATGAGCGCGATGGCGGGGGCGACTTCGGTGGGGGACAATGTGCCGCCCATCAAAAAGCCGATGGCGGTGAGGACCAGGCCGCCGACTAAAAACTGCCAGCCGGCAAGCAAAACACCGTCGTGCTTGCGCGAGAAGATGCCGATCAGGCAGGTCGAAAGAGCGCCTGCAACAGTGGAAGCCAAGATAAAGCCCTCGCCGTCGAGCGTAAAGCCAAAGGTGCCGTCCGCGCCCGAAAGGTTGACGAGCGCGACGCCGGCAAAGCCCAGCGCACAGCCAAGCACCTTGGCCGTATTGAGCTTCTCGGTGTGAAATGCCAGGGCGGCAAAGAGGATTGCGAGGAAGTTGGCGCTGGCCTCGATGATGGAGCTCGACATGGCGCTGGCGCGCGAGAGGCCCAGATAGAAAAAGAAGTACTGCCCGATAGTCTGGAAGAGCGACAAGACAAAGATGGGCTTGATGTCGCGCGCTTGCGGTATGAGGGGGCGGCGTTGGGCCGCGCTCATCCCAACGATAACCAGGGCGCCGGCAAGCGTAAAGCGTAAACCTGCAAAGAGCAGCTGCGAAGCGCTATCGTGCGCTGGGATGCCAAAGAGCGCGTAGCCGATCTTGATGCAGGGAAAGGCCGATCCCCAGAG
>CALLRY010000116.1:0-2284 GCA_938014285.1 uncultured Collinsella sp.
GCGCGAGCTGTTGACGATGCTTACGAGCTACCCCGACCTGTTCCGCACGTATGCCGACCGCATCTGCTCCATCGAGTGGGTTGACCCACGTCACGAGTCCATCGCATGGGCCGTTCTGGCAACGCCGCCGGAAACCGATCCTGCAGCCTGCATGGATGCGGCGCGCTCGGTGTGTCCCGAGGCGGCAACGCTTGTGAGTGCCGGGCGCATCTCGGCGACGAGCAAGCACCCTACCGAGACGAACATCGTGTTTATGCTCGATACGCTCGAGCTCTACACCATCAAGCGCCGCATGCGTGCCGCACAGGCCAAGCTGCGCCAGGACCGTTCGCTCGATGATGAGGCCCGTCGCGCGCTGACCGTGCAGGCCGCGCAGGATTCGCAGCGTCAACGCGAACTGCAAAAGTCGATCGGCGGCGTGGCGGACCCGTTCCGTTTGATCGGTCTGGAGGCCGCAGGCACCGAACAGGCCTAGATGTTGTGGTCAACCAGCGTATTCTCGCCTATATCCAGTCCTCTTTTTGGGTATAGACGTCTATGTGTGTGCTAAAGTAATGAGTCCTGTGGACTATGAAGGGAGAATCTGTGCCAAAAAAGACTGAGAGCACGGGTACTGGGCTGGAATCCTACGTTGCAAAGCTCATGGGCAACGGCTCAAACAGGACTTCGGTAACCGAGGACGAGATTCAGGTCGCCCTGAAGGATATCGATGTTTCTGACGAGCAGCTCACTGCGGTGTATTCCGCGCTGCGCAACAGCGGCATCCAGATTATCTCCGCGAGCGGTAACGACGACGCCCCCATGGACGTCGACGATGACGATAACGATACCGATACCGACGATTTCGATGACGACGACGAGCACGATTCCGGCTCGCTCGACGATCACGAGCTCAAGATGGCCCGCCAGGCCGACGCCGAGATGGGTTCTTCCAAGAGCAAGAAGAAGCGCACCGTGCGCACGTCTCGTTCGCGTTCGCGCGTGCGCGGCATCGATGCCTCCACGGTGATGCTGACCGGCGACCCGGTCCGTATGTACCTCAAGGAGATCGGCAAGGTCGACCTGTTGACCGCCTCCGAAGAGGTCGATCTGGCCATGAAGATTGAGGCCGGTCTTGAGGCCACCGAGAAGCTCGAGGCTGCCGATGCTGGTGAGCTCGAACTCACGCGTGCCGAGATGCGTCGTCTTACGCGCATTGAGAACGTGGGCCTCGAAGCCAAACAGGCGCTCATCAGTGCAAACCTGCGTCTGGTCGTCTCCATCGCCAAGCGCTATGTTGGTCGCGGCATGCTGTTCCTGGACCTGATTCAGGAGGGCAACCTCGGTCTGATCCGCGCCGTCGAGAAGTTCGACTACCAGAAGGGCTTTAAGTTCTCCACGTACGCCACGTGGTGGATCCGTCAGGCCATCACGCGCGCTATCGCCGACCAGGCCCGTACCATCCGTATTCCCGTGCACATGGTCGAGACCATCAACAAGCTCGTCCGCGTGCAGCGTCAGCTTCTCCAGGACCTGGGTCGCGACCCGACCCCCGAGGAGATCGGTGCCGAGATGGACATGAGTGCCGATCGCGTCCGCGAGATCCAGAAGATCTCGCAGGAGCCCGTGTCGCTCGAGACCCCCATCGGCGAGGAAGAGGATTCCCAACTGGGCGACTTTATCGAGGACTCCCAGGCCATCGTTCCGCCCGATGCCGCCAGCTTCTCCATGCTGCAGGAGCAGCTCACCCAGGTGCTCGATTCGCTTGCCGATCGTGAGCGCAAGGTTATCGAGCTGCGCTTTGGCCTTGTCGACGGTCATCCCCGCACGCTCGAGGAAGTCGGCCGCGAGTTTGGCGTCACGCGCGAGCGCATCCGCCAGATCGAGTCCAAGACCTTGGCGAAGCTCCGCCACCCGAGCCGCAGCAGCAAGCTCAAGGACTATATCGAAAGCTAGTCAAGCAAGAGGCGCCCTCAAGCACATCCGCTTGGGGGCGCTTTCATGTAGTCATTGGGGACGTTCTTGAATGACTACTCGTTTAAGAACGTCCCCAATGACTGGGTCGGAAAATTTCTTAAAAAAGTTCTTGCCCTGAGCTGATTCGTCCGTATAATAAATTTCGTTGCTTGAGAGCACGCACCTATTCCTCGGTAGCTCAATGGTAGAGCACGCGGCTGTTAACCGCGCTGTTGTAGGTTCGAGTCCTACCCGGGGAGCCAGAATTTCTCAGCCCTTTCCGTTGGGCTTTAAATTCCTCGGTAGCTCAATGGTAGAGCACGCGGCTGTTAACCGCGCTGTTGTAGGT
>CALLRY010000117.1:0-6729 GCA_938014285.1 uncultured Collinsella sp.
AGCGCACAAACGCGCCGCCCTTGCCCGGCTTAACATGCTGGAACTCGACGATGGTGTAGACCTTGTCCTTAATGCGGAGACCGAGGCCGTTCTTGAAGTCGGCGGTGGAAATGGTAGGCATAGCGACCTTTCTTGTTATGGGCAGAACGCACAAGCGTCCAAATTACATACGACCGAAATTATACACTTGCAGACGGCGCCTGCAGCGAGCGCATAAAAAGAGAACGCGGGGCGTCCGAATCGATCCGGACGCCCCGCCCCAAAAATCTATCGAAATGGGCTAGCAATCGATGACGTGGAGGTCATGCGGCGTCTTGGTGAAGGGCTCGTAGCCGTTCTCGGTGACCACGCCGTAGTCCTCCAGGCGCACGCCGCCCACACCGGGCAGGTACACGCCGGGCTCCATGGTGATAACCGAGCCGACCTCGATGATGTTCTTGCTGCGGTTGAAGTTGGGCAGCTCATGGATGTCGATGCCCACGCCGTGACCCAAGCCATGGTTGTAGTAATCGCCATAGCCGGCATCGCCGATGATCTTCTTGGAAAGCTTGAAAATGTCGTTGCCCTCGACGCCCGGATGGATGGCGGCGACGCACTCCTCGTGGGTGCGGCGCACGAGCGCGTACAGGTCGAGCTGCTCCTGGGTAGGCTCGCCCATCACGACGGTGCGCGTCATGTCGGAACGATAATCGCAGTAGCCCGCGCCGTAATCCATGAGGACAAAGTCGCCCTTCTCGATGACACGGTCACTCGGCACGGCATGCGGGTTGGCGGTGTTGGGACCGCTCGCCACGATAGAGCCGAAGGCCAGGCTGTCGGCGCCGTTGGCGAACATAAAGTTCTCGAGCTCGTTGCGAACCTGCTTCTCGGTCATGCCGGGTTTAATAAAACCGAGCATATGCTGGAAGGCGGCATCGGTGATCGACTGCGCATGGCGCATGAGCTCGATCTCCTCGGAGTCCTTGATGGCGCGCATCTTGCGGATGTCATCATGCATCAGCGGCAACATGCAGGCGACGGAACGGTCCTCCAGATCACGCTGAATACCCTGGTAGAAGTTGATCTGCATGTCGTCCTCGACAGCACAGACGCGACACTTGTTGGCCGCGATCTTGCCGGCGACCCAACCGGGGATGGTGCCCTCGTCCATGTCGTAGACCCAGGGGCTGCCAGCGGGCGTGTTCTCCTCAAAGCTGTTGAGGTAGCGCGAGTCGGTGTGGAACAGGCACTGGTCGGCCGTAATAAACGCAGCGTGCGGGAACTCGAAGGTGTAGTCGAAGACGCCCTTCACGCCCGTAAGCCAACGAAGGTTGGCCTCGTCGCGCACCACGATGGCGTCGTAGCCACGCTCGGCCATAAGGGCACGGACACGCTCGATACGACCGGCAGGACCGGCAGCAAACTCAGACATGCAGATTCCTTTCTTGTTGTCTCTATAAAGACGGGACGGGTCTCAATCAATGTACGGAATCGTATGCGATCCGCAACCGATTGAAAACCCGCCCCTCAACATGATACGAAAGACGATGGATGTCAATAAATCTTAGAGAAGTTCTTTGCGAGAAGCCAAGTAGGCATGAGCGTGGCGCTCAAGAACCTCGTCCTCAACGCTCGTTAGACGAATGGCGCCGAGCGCTGCGGGCAGCGGCAGCATGCTGCGGTTCGAGCGGGCGAACTGCTGCCTGCGGAACTCCTCGATAAACGCGGTGGGCTCCAGGTCGAAGGCAAGTTCCTCGATGCCAAAGTCCTCCAGGCAGTCATCGACCTCAAAGACGTAATCGATATCAAAGTCGCAGGCATCATGTGCTAGGCGCGCCTCAAAGCGCATGCCCTCGGATAACAGCTGATAGGCAGGGACCTGCGAAGCGGCATCGCCCAAGCAGGCGCGCAGGGTACACTCCCCCGTCTTGCCAAAATCGAGCGCATGGCGGGCGCTCGGGTTCGTGGCCATCAGTACGTCCTTGCGGGCAGTCTGAGACCATTGAACGGCATTGACGAGCGCGACCTCCTCGCCCGCGAGAATCTCGGGGACGGTCTCAGTAAACTGATTCCAGCGGGACTTGCTGCTCGAAAGCATGGTGCCAACAAGTACCACATAGCCGAGCTTGAGGTCCTCGGGGTCCGCCTCGCGAACAAGGTCAAGGTCACACACGACCAAGCCCGGTTCGGGACGGAACGCGATGGCGGGAAGCGCATTGGCCGACGAAGCGACGAGCGGCTTCATGGTCGTCGCGACCGTGAGCATGGCGTCGAAGGTCGTCGGCAGCAGCGCGCACTCGGTTCGGCCACACCACTGGTTGGCGCACCAGCTAACAACCGAGCAGGTTGCGGCATCGCCAACGGCGACAACCAGATCGTCGCAGGTAACGCCGTTGGCAGACAAGGCGCCAAAGATAGCATCGGCATCGGCCAGCGTGGCACCAGCAGGCGAAACCTCAAGGGAGAACTGCGACACGGCAAAACCGGCGTCGACCAGCGCATGCTCGACGACCTCATCAAAACGTTCTGACGAGGCGGAGTTCCAAACCACCATCGCGCGCTTAGGCTTGCCCACAGCCGAGGCAAACATACGCGACAGCTCATCGAACGCGCCCAATCCGACACGGACATCGACGCTGCGGTTTTGGAAATTGATCAGTTGGCGGCGAATCATAGCAGTCCACGCTCCAAAAGCATCTCGGCACAAAGGTAGGAAACGTCCTCGAAGGACTTGTTGCGAATATCAAGGGTAATATCGGCGGCCTGGCGATACAGCGGACGGCGATGCTCAAACAAGCGCGCGGCATGCTCGGGCGAGCGGAAATCGGGGCGCGTGTCGGACCGACGAATCTGGCGAATCGAATCCTCAAAGTCGCCCTCGAGGTACACGCACGTACCCATTTCGTGCATCAGCTCAATATTCACCGGCGTCTCGACGATACCGCCACCGCACGAAACCAACAGACTGCGCTCGCTTTGGAGCGAACGGAGCGCCGAGGTCTCGAGCTCGCGAAAACGATCCTCACCCTCGGTCTCAAAAATCTCGGTTACCGACTTGCCGCAACGGCGGACGACTAGGCGGTCGGTATCGATAAAACGCCGCTTGAACATAGTGCCGACGTTGCGCGCGAGCGTTGATTTGCCCGCGCCCAAAAAGCCGATAAAGAAGATATGGTCGCAGCCGTGTTTGGTGTGCTGGGACATGACGAGACCTATTCCTCGCAGGGAAGGTCGCGCAGGGCCCGGCGCTCAAAGATACGGAAGATCTGCGTATACCACAGGTCCTGCGTGGCCTGCGGCTTTACCAGGATGGTATCGACGCCGGCGAAGTTGCCGCTCCACACGTCCGTGTAGAGCTGATCACCGATCAGCACCGCCTCGTCGGCCGTGGCGCCGAGGCGCTTAAGACCCGCCTTGAGGGCAAACGGCGCCGGCTTCATGGCATGGCTGATGGCCTCGAGTCCCAGCTCGCGTGCTGATGCCATGACCTGGTCGCGATGCCAGTTGTTGGACACCATGCACAGCTTAAAGCCTTTGGCGCGGGCGGTGTCGAGCCAAGCGGAAACCGCAGCGGGAACCTGCTCGGTGTCACGCGGCACCAGGGTGTTATCGCGATCGAGCAGAATGGCGCGTTTGCCGTCGGCCCAAAGGGTATCAAGGTCGATGCGATCGACCGAGGCAACGTAACGTTTGGGGCTAAAAATCCTCATGCTAATTCCAAGACTGTTGATGCTCTTCGTAGGTTTGCGAGAAGTACTCCTCGTCCTGCGTAATGTAGAAATACAGGTCATCGGAGTCGGTCGGCTCAAGCGTGGCCTTGAGTGCCTCGAGCGACGGAGAGCAGATGGGCGTGGGTGGCAGACCCTCATGCTTATAGGTGTTATACGGACTATCGCTCTGCAGGTCGTCGGCGGTAACCTCGCCACCGGTGACATACATCATGGTCGCATCGCTGTTGAGATAGCGCAGACCATCGAGCTTGCCGGCAAGACGGTTGTAGAAGACCGAGGCCACGTGCGCGCGCTGGTCGGCGTTGAGGCCCTCGCGCTCAACGATAGAGGCCAAGTTGACGATGTCGTAGTCGGACATCTCCACACCGTAGCGTTCCTTGATCTTGGCTTCGCAGCTCGCAAAGTCAAGCGACTTGTACTCGGTCTTAAACTGATCGAGCATAGCGCGAACCACGCCATCGGCCGTCGGCGAATCACCCAACGAATAGGTCTTGGGGAACAAGAAACCCTCGAGCGAGTCGTTAGCGCCGCCCTTAAGGAAGCTATAGTCGTCCACGTAGTTGGAGGCCTTGGCCTGGTTGAGGAAGTCTTCCTTAGAGATGCTGTCGTAGGCCTGGGCCACACGGTCGGCGACTTGATCGACCGTTAAGCCCTCAGGGATAGTCAGCGCATTGGAGCCCGCGTTGGGGCCTTCCATGAGCTGCTGAACAACCTTGGTCGCATCCATGAGTGTGGTGAACGAATAATCACCAGGCTTGAGCGACATATCGGCGTTGAGCTTTTTCACCGCCGCATAATAATCCTTGGGATTTTCGACGATATGATTCTCGGAGAGAATCGAAGCGATGCTGTCACCCGAGGCACCGTCGGGAATCGTGATAGTAACCTGCTGGCCTGCAACGACTTTCGCACCCTCACCGCCAAAGAAGCCCTTGACGGCTGGCACGACAAAGAAAACGATCGCGACAAGCGCAAGCACGGCAACAACGCCACCGATAATCATAGGCACCGGGGAGCTTTTCTTTTGAGCACCGCGACGAGCATGCGTGTTGTAGCTCGAGCGGGTCGCCGGAGCAACGCCATGCGAACCACGAGCGTGATGCGAATGCGATTGGGGGGCCTGCGTTCGCTGGGTAGGTGCCTGCTGCTTAAAGCGGGTGCCGCCTGCAGGCTGGGCCGTACGAGCAGTGGGCTGCTGAGCCGCGTGAGAAGCCGAATGCTGAACCGAACGAGCAGAAGGCTGCTGACCCGTCCGTTGAACAGGTTGGGCCGAACGAGAGAAGGACTGCGCCGGGCGCGCGGCAGGCTGAGCTGCGCGCTGCGTCGGCTGTGCCGGACGCTGGCCAGGCTGGGCAGGGCGCGACGCCGGCTGCTGTGTACGATTCGGCTGGCGCGGATCGGAAGCACTAGGCATGCGAAACCTCCTCGTTTTTACGATCGAGCCACGTCTGCAAAAACAGGCTGGCGGCAATCATGTCGATCTTGCCCCTCATCTGCTTTTCGTTGAGTCCCTGCTCGCGCAGGATACGCTTGGCCTCTTGCGAGGACAGACGCTCGTCCTCAAACTCCAACGGAAGATCGAGCTCGTCGGCAATCTTTTGCGCCACAGCGGCAACGCGCTCGGCCTGAGGGCCGGGCTCACCGGCCATGGTCAGGGGACGTCCGCTTACCAGGATGTCGGGCTCATAGTCCCCAACCAGGTAGCGGAACGTCTTGGCCATACCGGTGACCTCGGCAGCCGGAAGCACCTTGACGGGCATCGCCATCTTGCCATCACGGCTCGAGACGGCAATGCCGATCCTGGTCTCCCCTATGTCCAGCGCAAGCGCGACCACAGTGACTTCTTAGATTCTTAGGCGCCGAGTGCGGTCTTAGCGGCCGCGAGGGCATCGGCGATACCGGCAGCGTTCTTGCCACCGGCCTGGGCCATGTTGGGACGGCCACCACCGCGACCGTCAACCAGGCCCGCGATCTGCTTGATCACGTTACCGGCGTGGAAACCGGCCTTGACGGCGTCATCGGAGCCGGCAGCGAGCAGGGCCGGAGTGCCCTTCTCAGTCACGCTGGCGACGACACAAGCGACAGGGCCGGCGACCTTCTGATGCACGGTATCCCATACGTTGCGGAGGTCGGCAGCCTCAAGGCCCTGGAGCTCAGCGACAACGAGCTTATAGCCGTCGAGCTCGACGGCGACCTCGATGGCGCTGGAGATGGCGTCGGAGGAGCCACCGGTCAGAGCCTTCTTGAGCTTATTGGACGTCTCGCGCAGCTCGGCCTGCAGGTTCTCCACGCGAGCGGGAACCTCATCCACGCGGCACTTGAGCGCAGTAGCAGCGGCGTCAACGAGTGCCAGGCGGTCGGCCATATAGTCGAGGGCACCCTTAGAGGTCACGGCCTCGATACGGCGGACATTGGAGCCCGTGGAGGACTCGGAAATGATCTTGAACAGGCCGATCTCGGCGGTGTTGGCAGCGTGTGTGCCACCGCAGAGTTCGCGGGAGAACGGCTGGTCCTCAGCGCCCACGGAGACAACGCGGACGACGTCACCGTACTTCTCGCCAAACAGGGCGACAGCGCCGGCAGCCTTAGCCTCGTCGATGCCCATGACACGGGTCACGACCGGCTTGGAAGCGAAGATCTGCTGGTTGACCAGGTCCTCGACAGCCTTGAGCTGCTCGGAGGACAGGGCCTCGAAGTGTGTAAAGTCAAAGCGCAGGTGCTCGGGCGTCACCAGCGAGCCGGCCTGGGAGACGTGCTCGCCCAGGACCTGCTTAAGGGCAGCGTCGAGCAGGTGCGTGGCGGTGTGGTTGCGGCGCAGGAAGCCACGGCGCTCGGCGTCGAGCGCGGCGGTCACAGCGGCACCGACGGTCAGCGTGCCCTCGGCAACGTGCGCGACGTGGGCATACAGGCCGTTGTGGTTCTTGGTATCGGAAACGGTAAGAACAACGCCCTCGGCGGAAAGCTTTCCGGCATCGCCCTGCTGGCCACCCATCTCGGCGTAGAACGGGGTGCGGTCGAG
>CALLRY010000118.1:0-13204 GCA_938014285.1 uncultured Collinsella sp.
CCGCCGAGGATGCTGTTGAGTGCGTCGAGTCCGAAGGAGGCGATGGGTTTGTCTTCCTGAAGGGCGTGGACGTGCTCGTCGAGCACATCAAGCTCGAAGACGAGGGAATTGACGTTCGGACGCTGCATTACTCGCTCGCCCCCTCTGCCAGCTTGTGGAAGTAGTCGAACAGGTCCTCTTCCATGACGAAGTACTGGTTGGCGATGCTAAAGCAGTGGTGGGTGGACTTCATGAGCTTGATGGCGCTGGATTGTCCGATGCCGGTGAGGATCTGAACGTCCAGGCGGCTCATGATGCGTTTGGTGCCGACATGGCGCAGGTTGATGCCTGCGGAGATGGCGTCGGTCTTGGGGTCATCTGCAAGATGCATGATAAACTCCTTTAGTAGGGCGCTCGGCTCCTCTTCGATGTTTGGCGACAGTGAGAGGAGTCGGGTGCTTGTTTGTAAAATGGTTTTATCGACTAATTAGCCCCTTTCTTCTCGTATTCGTCGATAAGGTGCAGAAGACTGATTCGAGCTTCTGCGGGCTCGCTGTATCCCTTGCGGGATGATCTGCCGATGTTGGCGAAATCGAGCAGAGCACGGTAAGTGCAGGAATAGCCCTTGATGTGCTCCCATGCGTTGAGAATGTATGAGACCAAAGGTGTAACGGCGAGCAACGCTGTAGGGTCTTGCAGGGTAGTTTCGAGTTCACGGCCGGTCTTAGCCTGGATACGTGCGTCGAGGTTGCACTCGGGCATCTTTGCAGCCTCTTCCATAATGAGGCAAATGCTGTCCCAGTTAGTGCGGAGATGATGAACGCGCTCGCTCGTGGTGTCGATGCAGATCCTTGCTTCATGACAGTAGTCAAAAAAGCCTTTGATGACGTCGCGGCAATCATTTTCTGGCTGGATTGCGCTCCAGTCCTCGAACATGCCCTCGAAGGCGTCGAGACAGCTCCCATCCTCAGCATAGATGAGCTGCGCGGCCCACCTGCCTAGATCCGAGCTCGTCAGCTGCTCCATGGGAAGCCTCGCTAGGAGCGCGGACGGGGTGAGACCCCTTGCCGCGGCGAGGTCAGCGCTGGAGCGCTTGAAGAGTACCTGCTCATCCTTTGAGTTGAATAGGATTGTCGAACGCAGCTTGCTGCTCGCAGTGGTAAGTGCCATTGATAACCTCCTCTCTGTTTGGCCTTATTTGCAGTATACATCTGGTGACACAATTATGAGAGTATTAATTTTCATTACCTTCAGATAATTTTTCGAAGACTTCGGCAGCGTTGCGGTCGTTGGCTCTGATTGCGTGGGTGTAGAAATTGGCCGTCGTACTCGCTGATGCGTGTCCCATCCGCGCCTGAACGGTCTTCAAATCGACGTTGTTTGCGACGAGCGCCGTCGCTGCCGTGTGTCTCAGTCCGTGGGGGACGAGACCCGAGTATCCGGTGCCGCGTGTGTGCAGCTTGCCGTTGCGCTCGAACTGGCTTGTCACGTTGGCGTACTCGCCATAGCCGTTGTCGACGCAGAAGTCCCTGAACCAGCGTGAATAGTTGTGTCCATCGGGTCGGGTGATACTGACGTGAAGGTTGCCGTTTTCGTCCTTATGCGGGCTGAGGGCGTGAACGATGGGGTCAGAGTTTCTCTGTCTTAGCCCGCGTTGCTCGAATAGGTTGCGCTGCCGCATCTTCCAGTCGTTTAGATACGCGGCTAGCGAAGAGTCTATAGACAGGATCCGCCTGCTCATTTCCGATTTGGGTGCCCTGAGCGTTTTGTCATTGGTGTACTGGTGGACGATTCTGATTTCCATCGCCTCGGGGTCGTAGTCTTCCCAACAGAGCCCCAGGGCCTCGCCTTTTCTGAGTCCTAGGTGGAATATGAGCATGGTGCAGACGGTCATCGGCCCCATGGGTTCGGATAGCAGGCATTTGGTGAATCGGGGCAGTTCGTCGGGTGGGAGGAAGTTGCGCACTCTAAGGTCTGGCTTTGGGAGTTTGACGCTGATGCATGGGTTGCGCTCGATTAGCTCATTCTCCAGTGCGTCCTGCATGACCTGTTTGAGCTTGACGTGGATACGACGAATCTCGGCCTCTGTGAATCTTCCGGTTGAGATTGCTTCGGCATACGCCCGTTTGATCTCGTCGGGTCTCAGCGCACCGAGGGGCATGTCGCCGAACAGCTCGCGTATATGGCGCACGTCATATTCCTCTCTTTGGAAAGAAAGAGGGGAGCCGAAGGAGCTTTCTCGGAGCCGATGGAAATCCTCGGCGTATCCGGAAACAGTGGTCGGCATGTCGCCAGCCGGTTCATAGGTCTCCAGCTCCTTCCGGTAGGCATCGAGCGCATTCGCAACCTCACCGGGCCAGTTCTTCGGGTTTTTGCTCTTGCAATGGATGGTTCTCTTGGGTGTCTTTAGGTATCTGACTCGTTTCCCGTTCTTGCCGGATTCGGGGTCGCGACCGAGAGAGAAGTAGATGCGGAAGGAACCGGGTTTTCCCTTGATCGGTTCGGAAGTGCCTTTGGCTGTGGGTTTGATTCTGGTTTCCATGGGTCTCCAGGGGTGGTGCGTTGGGTTAGCCTCGGGGGCGGGGCTTTGAGGGCCTCGCCCCCGAGGCTAACCCAAAAATTTCACCCCTGCAAGTCAAAATGAAGGGGTAAAGGGGTGTAAAAAGGGTGAAATAGAAAACTAATCAAGAAGAGCAAAAACGGCAGAATAGCTAAATTACCTGCGGAAACAGAGATATTGATGAAAATGAAAAACCGCAGGTAGGGTAATAGCTCATGACCTCCTAAAGCGGGTGTCGACGGTTCGAATCCGCCCGGGGGCACCAGAAGATAATGACGGCGTCGCGAGAGCGGCGCCGTTTCTGGTTTGTGGGGGCCGTCGGCGGATTCGAGCCGTCGACACCCGCGTCACCAATTTCCCGCGGGGGGAGTTTTCGAATCCGCCCGGGGGCACCAGAGAAATATCGAGCCTGGTACCGCTACGGTGCCGGGCTCTTCTGGTTTAAGGCATGCCGGAGTATTCGCTGCTTCAGATAAAGAAAGCGCCCGCTTGCTGGGGGAGCAAGCGGGCGCCTGTGAGCGAATATGTTTGCGGCGAAAGCCGCGATAAGCGGTGGGGTGGCGACTAGTTGGTCGTACCGGAATCGTCGCCCGTGCCCGAGCCAGAGTCAGAGCCCGAGCCAGAAAGTGCGACTGTTAGCGTGATCGTGCTGTCGGTGGACTGCTTGCCGGTGGGGGAGACGCCCGTAACGGTGGCATCCTCGTTACCGCTTACGGGATTGCCGTTCTGGTCACAGAAGCCGATGTTATAGAAACCGGCGTTGTTGAGCGCGGTGACGGCGGCGGAGATGCTCTTGCCGTACAGGTTGCCCGGAACACTGGCCTTGCCGGACTTCTTGGCAATGACGACGGTAATCGTGGCGCCGGGCTTCTGCTTGCCACTGGGGTTCCAGCTGATCACGGTGCCCTCGGTAACCGAGTCGTTCTCCTGGTAGCTAACGTCGACGCCAAAGCCTGCCATATCGAGGGCGTTGCGCGCCTGGGCCTCGGTCATGTCGGTCAGATCGGGGACGGACGTGGTATCCGGGCCGCTCGAGACCTTGTACGAGATGGTCGTGCCCTTCGCGACTTCCTTACCGGCTTCGGTGCCCTGCTCAAAGACCTGACCCTCATCGGCCTCGTTGGCCTCCTCGGAGGCGTTGCCCTTCAGGCCAACGCTTGCCAGTGCGGCTTCTGCTTGGTCCTTGGTCAGGCCGACAAGTTTGGGAACCTCAACCTTTTCGGAGGGCTTGGGGCCCTTGGAGATTACCAGGTTCACCTTGGTGCCCTTGGTCTTCTTGGTGTTGCCGTTGGGCGTCTGCTCGGCGACCTTGCCCTCGTCGACATCGTCGTTGTAGCTTTGGTCGATGGTGCCGACCTCGAGGCCGGCTTCCTTGATCAGCTCGACGGCAGTCTGCTGGTTCTTGCCCAGCACGTCGGGCACGGTGACCTGCTCGCCGCCAAAGAGTCCTGTGGCAAAGGCCACCACGATGCCGATGACGGCAACCGCTGCCACCACGGCGGCGATGATCTTGTTCTTGTTGGATTTGGGCTTTTCGACTTCGTAGGAGCCGGTGGAGCCCGAAACCGAGCTACGGGCGGTATTTTGGCCGCTCACGCCCGAGACGGGACGCACCATGGCGCGCGTCTGATCGGAAAGCTCGCGAGTCTTGGTGGCGCCCAGCTCACCGGGGGCACCGATGATGCGCGTGGGCTCCGAGACGTTGACGGCACGGCCCGACAGGTAGCTGTTGAGCACCTGACGCAGCTCGTCGGCGGTCTGGAAGCGGTTTGCCGGGTCCTTCTCCATGCACTTGAGGATGATGCGCTCAAGGTCGGCGTCGACACCGGAGTTGATCTGGCTCGGCGGAATAGGCAGCTCGTTGACCTGCTTGAGTGCGACCGAGATAGCGTCGTCACCGTCAAAGGGAACGCGGCCGGTGGCGCACTCGTACATCACGACGCCCAGCGAGTAGATATCCGAGGTGGGGCCGAGGTCCTGACCACGGGTCTGCTCGGGGCTGACGTAGTGGGCGGTTCCCAGCACGTTGTTGTCTTGCGTGAGGTGGCTGTTCTTGGCGCGCGCGATGCCAAAGTCCATCACCTTGATGTTGCCGTCGGGCAGCACCATGATGTTCTGCGGCTTAATGTCGCGGTGGATGATCTCGTGCTTGTGGGCGACCGAAAGCGCGGAGCTGATCTGCGAGCCGATCTGGGCGACCTTCTTGGGGTCGAGGGCGCCGTGGCTCTTGATGCCGCTCTTAAGGTCGGTGCCGCGCAGGTACTCCATGACGATGTAATAGGTGTCGCCGTCCTTGCCCCAATCGTAGACGCCCACGATATAGGGGGAGGAGAGGCCGGCTGCTGCCTGGGCCTCCTGCTTAAAGCGTGCAGCGAAGGTCGCGTCGCCAGCATACTGCGGCAGCATGATCTTGACGGCTACCGTGCGGTCGAGAACCTGGTCCTGTGCACGGTAGACGGTCGCCATGCCGCCTGTTCCCACCTTATCCTTGAGGAGGTATCTTCCCCCGAGGACCCTCTGTTCCATTCCTGCTCCTAACATAACTATTCGCTCAACGATGTGTGTAGTACCTACGATGTGGCCGCTGGGGCCGTGTGACGCGTTGCCGCTAACCCTTCGGCCGCGGCGCGCCTCGGGTGTCCGATTCGATCATGGGCATCACGCTCCCTGTGCGGCAAGCGCCGCGGTCAGGACGATACCGGCGATCTTAGCGGCCTTGACGTCATGCTTGTCGAAATCCTCCAAGGCCACCGAGATGGCGACCGTGGGTGAATCGTAAGGTGCAAAGCCAACGAACATCGAGTTGACGTTGGTGCCGCCAATCTCGGCCGAGCCGGTCTTGCCGGCGACCTTGACGCCGGGGATTTGGGCATCGGTGCCGGTGCCGGACTGGACGACGGCAAGCATGGCCTGCTTGACCTGGTCGGCCGTGGCGGAGCTGACGGCCTGCCCCAGCGAGCGGGACTGCGTGGTCTTGACCACGGTTCCGTCCGGGGCGAGTACCTGGGCTACAAAGTACGGGTCCATGACCACGCCACTGTTAGCGATGGCGGCGGCAATCACGGCGTTTTGCATGACGGTGGTCTGCGGGCCGGGCGTGTGGTCCATGCCGACAGGCTGGCCGGCGCCGGCCCAGGCGGTCTCCCACTCGGTCATGAGCGACGGGTCGGCCATGATGGAGGCCGCGGAGGTCAGGTCCTGGCCGAGCTTTTGGCCGTAGCCAAAGGCGTTGGCAAACTGTACGAGCGTGTTTGCGCCAACTTCGTTTGCCACCTGGCCAAAGACGACGTTGGAGGACACGGCAAAGGCCTGCTGCAGGCTGATGGTGCCGTAGCTCTCGTTGGCATAGTTGGTGACCGGTGCGTTGCCGATGTCCATGGAGCCGGGCGCCTGGTAGGTGCTGGTCAGGCTGGCGGTACCGGTCTCGAGTGCCGCGGAAAGCGTAACGACCTTAAATGTTGAGCCCGGCGTGTACAGCGCGTCCATGGCGCGATTGTACATGGAGCCGTCCTCGCCGCCGCCCGTCTGCAGCAGGGCATCGATGTTGGTGTTGTCGTAGGTGGGCGAGCTGGCACATGCGAGCACCGCGCCGGTACGCGGGTCGATGACCACTACAGCGCCCTTAAAGCCCTTGAGCGCCTGCTCAGCAGCCGTCTGGATACGCGAGTCGATGGTGAGCTTGGCGGTGTTGCCCGGCTGGGTCTGGCCCGCGAGCGACGCGATGGCGTTGTTCCAGCTGGAGTAATCCTTAGAACCGGTGAGCGTGTCGTTCATGACGCTCTCGATGGCGGTGGTGCCATACTGCTGGCTCACGTAGCCAACCACGTGCGCTGCCAGGTTACCGTTGGGGTAGGAGCGTACGTAGGTGCCGTCCTCCTGCTGCAGCGACTCGGCCAGCGTCACGCCGTCGGACGTGATGATGGAGCCGCGCTGGATGTACTTGGAGCGGGCGATGGTGTGGTTGTTGGTCGGCATGTCCTGATAGTCCTTGGCCTTAATGACCTGGACATAGGTGAGGTTGCCGATAAGGATGGCGAACAGCGCCGTAAAGGCGAGCACCGCGCGGGTTAGACGGTTGGCGAGCGCAACGCGGCCGAGCACACCGGATTCAGGCGTGTCGAGCAGGCGACGTCGCATGCTCGAGCCGACGGAATGGCTGCCGCTGCCGTAGGAAGACGAGGTGGCAAAGCGCGTGCCCGTCGGGGCGGCGGCAGATGCGACCTGATCATCGGTGATGGCGGCCATGGTGCCGGTGCCGGTAAGCTCGGCCTCGCGTCCGGTAGCCTCGTCACCGGCGCGCAGCAGGAGCGCGACGATGATAAAGCTCGCCAGCAGCGAGGAGCCGCCCTGGCTCATAAAGGGCAGAGTGACGCCGGTCAGCGGGATCAGGCGGGTGACGCCGCCCACGATCAAAAAGGCCTGGAAGCTGATGGCTGCCGTAAGACCGGTGGCGCTAAAGGCGGCGAGGTCGGATTTAGCGCGGGCAGCTGTGGTGAGGCCACGCACGGCAAAGAGCATAAACAGGATGAGCACGGCGCCGCCGCCCAAAAGGCCCATCTCCTCGCCGATGGCCGAGAAGATAAAGTCGGACTCGACGACGGGGATGTTGTTGGCCATGCCGTTGCCGATGCCAACGCCGACCAGACCGCCGTCGGCAAGCGAGAAGAGCGACTGGACAATCTGGTAGCCCTGGCCCTGGGCGTCCTTAAACGGATCGACCCAAACCTGGAAACGCACCTGAACGTGCGACAGGAACTTGTAGGCGCCCACGGCTCCAACGGCTAAGAGCGCAAGGCCGATAACGACATACGAAAAGCGCCCCGTGGCAACGTAGAGCATCAGCAAGAAGATGGTGTAGAACAGCACGGCCGAACCCAGGTCGCGTTCGAAGACGACGACGAGCAGGCACACACCCCACACGGCAAACAGCGGCAGCAGCAGTCGCAGACGAGGGATCTTAAAGCCCAGAATCTTGCGGTTGGAGATGGAGAGCAGCTCGCGGTTCTCGGCTAGGTAGCCGGCCAGGAACAGGACGATAAAGACCTTGGCGAACTCGCCAGGCTGGATGGTAAAGCCCGCGATGCGAATCCACAGCTTGGAGCCCGAGATCGTGGTGCCGATAAAGATAGGCAGCATCAGCAGGATGATGCCGATGATGCCAAAGGTGTACTTGTAGCGCATGACCACGTCGAGGTTCTTAACCAACGCGAGCGTTCCCACCATCAGGGCCACCGAGACAAACAGGATGATGAGCTGTGAGATGGCGAGAGCGGGGGCGAGACGCGTCACAAACGTGATGCCGATGCCCGAAAGTATAAATACGATGGGCAAGATGGCGGGGTCGGCACCGGGCGCCAAGATGCGCACGGCAATGTGGGCCGCGGCAAAGGCGGCAAAGAGGCCGATCGGTACGGCGAGCGTCTCAAAGGAGATGGCAGCGCCCGCGGTGAGGACGTACATCGCATACAGCAGGATGACGGGGAACGCCGAGGCGATGAGCAAGAGCAGCTCGGTGTTGCGGCGACTCATAAGCGGCACTCCCTTTCTAATTCTTATCGGAGGCTTCGGCCTCGGCGGACTGTTCGGCGGTTTTCTCGGAATCTGATTCGGAGGTCGATCCCTGATTGGTGTTGTCGCGAATCGTTTGCGCGTCGATCACCTGGCGGGTCTGCTCCTCGTCGATCTGGTGGCGGTACTTGGATATCGTGTCCTGCGCATCGTCGACACTTGTTTGCGGAATGCCCGCCTTGAGGCGGTTTTGCGTGTCTTCGGGCAGGTCGGACAGCTTGATGCTGGTTTCGCTTTCGAGCCAGTGGAGCTTGAGTCCGAGTGGCTTGCCGGGCAGGCCGCGCCAGACGGCGACATTGCCCTGGTAGGTACCCAGGTAGTACGAGCCGGTGACACCCGTGTAGGCCCAGATGCCAGCTGCCAGCACAAAGACGAGGGCCAGGATGGCGGCGATGGTAACGTTGCGGCGACGCACGCGTTGCGCCTCGCGCATGACGCCATCGTCAACCAGGTCAACGACTACTACGGTCACGTTGTCGTGGCCGCCGGCGGCAAGCGCCGCGTCCACTAGGTTGTCGACGCAGATTTGCGCGGTTGAGGACTGCGTGGCGATGTTCTCGATATCGCTATCGGGAATCATGCTCGAGAGGCCGTCGGAGCACAGGATCAGGCGGTCGCCTTCCTCGATATGCAGAGTGAAGTGGTCGGCATACATGGCGGGGTCCGAGCCCAGTGCGCGGGACCGAACGGTTGGGGTGGACGCGAGCCTCGTCTGCCGTGATCTCGCCGGCGTCCACGAGTTCTTCCACATAGGAGTGGTCGCGGGTCACGCGGATGAGCGTGCCCTCGTGGAGCAGGTAGGCGCGCGAGTCGCCCACGTGGGCGATGGCGAGCGTGTCGTTTTCGATATAGGCGCAAGTGGCTGTGCAGCCCATGCCGGGCTTGCCCAGGCCATTCAAGGCGGCCTCGATTACGGCGGCGTTAGCAGCCTCGACGGCTGCCGCCAGGCGTGCGGCGTCGGCAGACTGAGGAGCTGTCTTGGCGATGGTCTCGACAGCGATAGAAGAGGCTACCTCGCCGGCGGCGTGACCGCCCATGCCGTCGCATACGCAAAAGAGCGGCGACTGCACCAGGTAGGAATCCTCATTGTGCGGGCGCACGCAGCCAACGTCAGAGCGGGCGCCCCACATGAGTTGCGTGGTGGTGCCGGCATCATAGGTCGAGTCGGTCTCGATGCGTTCCTCGGTCAGGGGCTCAAAGCTCATGGTCGACCCGGGGTCTTTGAGCTTGGCCTCAACGGCGGCAACGTCGATTTCGGCTGTGTCACCGGGGGAGACGGTGTCGGTCTCGGCGTTTGATTCGGAATCGCCGGTGTCCGGGGAGTCGGGCTCCTCGGAAACGCGGGCAGTCGACTCGTCGTCTTGCGGGCTGACGTCTATAGGCTCGGGCGCCGGCGTAGACGCGGGCGCAACCTCGGATGCCGGGGCTATGGGAAACGCCGGCGCGGCGGGCTCGGGTGCCGCAAACACCGCAGCGCTCTCGTTGATTGCCGCGGCGACGGGCTCTGCAAAGTGAGCCGGCGCCGGGGTTGCTTCGGGCGCTGTGGACTGTTCCGCAGCATGTGCGCCGATGGGCGCTGCTGCGGCATCCTCTTCGCCCTCGTTATCGGCTAGATCCGAAATATCATGCGTTACATGCGAAAGAGGCAGGGAGAACACGGTGTCCTCGGGCTCCACGGGTGTGGAGTCCGCCGGAGCGGCGTGGGCCGGTGCAGCTACGGCGGCAGCCGGTGCCTCGGTCATGGTTGCGGACTTGTTCTCCTCGTCGATCATCGACGGTTCACCTTCATGACCACGTCGCCAATCTGGACTTCGTCGCCCTCACGCAGCGTCGCGGGCTCCACGAGCTGGCGGCCGTTGACGAGCGTGCCGTTAAGCGAGTTGAGGTCCTCGATGATGAGCGCCGGGCCCTGCAGCGAAAAGCGCGCATGCGAGGCCGAGACAAACGGCTCGTTGATGCAGATGTCCGAAGACGGCGAGCGGCCGACGATGACGGGGCCGAGCATGTCTACGTGGATGCCGCGGATGCCGCGCGGACCCTTGTCCACATCAATCGTCCAGATAGCCGAGTCGCGGCGCTGCCCGCGCACAAGTCCCACGCCGGTCTTCATGACGGCGAACAGGAAGATATAGAGCAGGGCGACCAAGACGATGCGGCCTGCAAAAAGGACGATATCGATGTTCATAAGCGACTATCCCCTAAATTCAAAGGTACTCAGGCCAAACGTCAGCAGATCGCCGTTGCGCAGCGGGCAGCGCGTAATGCGGCGGTTGTTGACGAGCGTGCCGTTGGTGGAATTGAGGTCCTCGATCGACCAATCCGAGCCCGTAAAGGTGAGCTGGGCGTGGCGGCGCGACACGTTGGGGTCGCGCAGGGCAATGTCGGAAACTGAGCGCTCGCGACCGATGGTCACCTGTGCGGAGGTGATGCTATGGCTCTCGCCGCTCACGACGTCGACGAGCTGGGCGAGCGGGCGCTGCGGGGCGCGAGTGCTCGCCATGTTGGAGGCGATGCCGGCTGCGGCGCCTAGGCCCACGGCGGCACCGGTCGCGGCGGCTCCGCCCATGCCGGCAAGCGCGTCGCGCGAGACGGTCTGCGGCACCGGGATGGGTGCGGCGGCGGGGTCGGGGACGCTAGGCGCGAAGGGGTCTGCCACGGCAAGCGGGTCGGGAGCGGCGGCGCGAGGCGTCGGCTGCTGCTGGGGCATGGCGGCGGGGCGCTGCTGCTGCGGGGCAGCAAACTGCTGCTGGCCGGCGCGCGGGGCGCTGGCGGCACGGCTTGCCGCGGAGTTGTTCTGGCCCAGGCCGTTTTGATAGGCGCGCTCTTCTTCGTACAGGCGGCCGAGCGTGGGGGCATCGACGTTCTCGGCAAAGACCGAGAACTTGCCGGCGCGCAGCTGCGGATCGATCATAAAGCGCACGAGGGGCTCGCCGACAAAGACATAGCGGCGCTTTTCGGCCTGCGCCTTCACAAACTCGCGGACCTCGCGCGAAAGCTCGGGGTAGAACGGGGCGAGCATGGGATCGTCGTCGGCGGCGATAAGGATGGTATAGAGTGCCGGCGCCGTGTTGACGCCGTTAATCACCAGAGTCTGATCCTCCATGTCGCGAGCGGCCTGCTTAGCAAGCTTCTTAAAGGAGAACGGGGCACGGGTGGCACCGAAGATGCCGGCCACGTGGTCCTCGAAGATGTTCAGGAAGTTCACGAAAGATCACTCTCCGTATAGGTTCTTTGGTATCCGAGCAAATATAGGCATATCCCAACGATTATAGAGGATAGGGTTCCCGCAACCGCCGCCTTGGCGACGACCGCGGCTGCAAGGCTGGCAATTTCCATATGGTGTGCAAGACAGGACGCCGCTGAGCAGCCGATGCCGGTGACAGCGATGGCGGCGATTGCGGCAAGGTTTGAGCCCTGATCGGCACGCTTGGCATGGGCATTGAGCAGCGCAGATGACGCCGCGGCAGTTGCCGCGACCAGCACAAAGGCAGCCCAAAGGAGCGGGTCTCCCAGCGCTGCGGCAACGTTACCGAGCCCCAGCACGCCTCCGGCTGAAAGCGCGACCGTGGCCAGACGGGCAAAAAGCGCGCCCATGCCCGTTGCCGCGGCGGCGCTTGCCGGGCCGAGCCAAAATGACGCGACGCCGGCGGCGACCCCAGCTGCCAGGAAGGTATTGCCGGTCAGACAGCCAAGCGCGAGTGCACAGGTGAGCGCGGCGCTCGCGGCAGCCTCGGTGCGACCCCAGGCGATCCACCAACCGGACATGGCGGCGGCAAAGATCACCGCGACGGGCAACATCGACAGGATACCCTGCGCCTGCATGGTGGCGTTGGCCATGAGCACCAAAAAGCCCACAGCCGAGATGGCCGAGCCGATCTGGGGGGCCAGGCCAGCCGCCGCTCCGATCGCGATAGCCGCAATGACCAGGCCGGGAAGCGCCGCGACCCCGGCCGTTTGCATCAGCAAAAAGCTAAAGGTGCCGCACGTTAGCGCCGAGATAGTGCGCATGGTGTAGTCGCGCGCATGGCTCCAGCGCGTGCCCGCCCAGCCGAGCGCGGGGTCGACCTCGATGGCGTCGCCCTCGTAGTGCGACGGCTCGATATCGTCGAGCTCCTGCTCGTCATCCGAAAGCTCGCCAACCATTTGCTCCAGGCTGCGACGGCCTTCGCGCACGCTGCCCAGACCGGCAAGGAGCTGGTCGCAAAATGCCTCGATGCTGTTGGGGCGGTCCTGCGGCATGGGGGAGAGCGCGCTCATGAGCGCGGCCTCGGCTCCCGGGGGAAAGTGTGGTATCAGCTCGCTGGGATAGGTGGCGCCGCCGATGATGCGGCCGAGCGAGTCGGCGGGCGTGGCCGCCATAAAGGGAGCGCTGCCGCACAGGCCCTCGTAGATCACACAGGCAAGGGCAAAGACATCAGCGCGTTCGTCGACCGTGCCGGTCTCGATATCGAGCTGCTCGGGCGGCATGTAGCCGATGGTGCCGCCGCGCGAACCGCCAAAGCCACCGGCGGACGACAGTCGCGCCATGCCAAAGTCGGTGAGCTTTACATTGCCCGAGTGGTCGATGAGCACGTTGGCGGGCTTAATGTCCAGGTGGAGTACGCCGTTACTGTGGGCGAAGGTGAGCGCCTGGCCCAGGGCATCGGCAATAGCCGCGGCCTCGTCAAAGGTAAGTGAGTGGCCGTCCACGCGGTGCAAAAACTCGGCCAGCGACATGCCATCGACATATTCCATAACCAGGTAGGCATAGGCTGTGTCGTGCGTAAAGTCGATGACCTGCACGATATTGGGATGTTGAAGCATGGCGGCGGTGTGCGCCTCGCGCAGGACATCCATGATGTCGCTGGCGGGCATGCCGGCACCGTTGATAAGGGGGATGCGCTTAATGGCGACGCGGCGGCGCAGGTGCGTGTCGCGGCAGATCTCGATGGAGCCAAAACCGCCGGTCGCAAGTGTCTCGAGCGGCTGGTACCGCTTGAGCAGCTCGCGAGAGCTGGTGCCCTCCAAAGGAACGTCCGGCGAGAACCGGGCGGTATGTTGCGAGAAAAGCGGCATGGCCAACCCTCGTGCGTTTAAAGTTCGTTTGCGAGTGGCGGG
>CALLRY010000119.1:0-1185 GCA_938014285.1 uncultured Collinsella sp.
ACGCGTGATGGAGTCGAGCACCACCACAACATCGCCGCCCAGCTCCACGATGCGCTTGGCGCGCTCGATGACGAGCTCTGCCACACGAGTGTGGTTGTCGGCGGGCATATCGAAGGTCGACGCCACAACCTCGCCCTTGATGGAACGCTGCATATCGGTGACCTCTTCGGGGCGCTCGTCGACGAGCAGGCAGATGAGGTGCACCTCGGGGTTGTTAATCGAGATAGACTGGCAGATCTTCTTGAGGATCGTGGTCTTGCCGGCCTTGGGCGGGGACACGATCAGGCCACGCTGACCCTTGCCGATCGGCGACACGATGTCGATGGCGCGACCGGTAATGGAGTCCTTGCCGTGCTCCATGCGCAGCGGCTCGTTGGGATAGACCGGGGTGAGGTCACCAAACTTGGGGCGGTTGCGAATCTGCTCGGGGTCTAGACCGTTGACGGTCGTGATTTTGGCGAGGCCGGCGCGCTTGTCGCCGCCGCGCGAAGGACGAAGCGAGCCCTCGATGACGTCGCCCGTGCGCAGACGCGCGGAGCGGATGAGGTAGGCGGGGACGAAGGCGTCGTCGTTGGACTTCATGTAACCGTGGGCATGGATGATACCGGAGCTGTCCGGACGAATCTGCAGGATGCCCTTGATGTCGCGGAAGCCCTCGGCCTTCGCGGCAGTGGTGTAGATCTCCTCGACGAGCTCGGCCTTCTTCTTGCCGGTCGTCTCGATCTCGAACTCCTTGGCCTTCTCGCGCAGCTCGGCGACCTTCATGGCCGCGAGTTCCTCGCGCGAAAGCGTGGGCTCGGTGGGGGCGGCGTTGCGCTCCTTGTTGCGCTGTTTGCGATCGCGCTGGCGGTTGCGACGGTCGTTGTTGCGCTCGTCCTTGCGGTCGTTGCGCTCGTCGTTACGCTTGTGCTGGCGACGGTTGGGGCGAGCGCCGTCTTCGGCCTCGGCGGGCGCGGCACCATCAGTTGCGGCGGCGTCGGCATTGGCCGCAGCAGCGTCATTGGCCTCGGCGCCGGAATCGACCTGCGCTTCGACATCAGCCTGCTGCTCGGACGTCTTGGCCTTAGCGGACTTCTTACGACCGCGCTTGGGCTTCTCGGACGCAGGTTGTTCGACGTCCTGGGACTCGGCGGCATCAGCCGATGCATCGACGGTCGTCTCGGCGGAATCCTCGGACGCGCCCTT
>CALLRY010000120.1:0-1189 GCA_938014285.1 uncultured Collinsella sp.
CATCTCGCGCGCGAACTGCTCCACGCGCTCGACGGTGCTTTTGCCCACGCCGCGGCGCGGCACGTTGACCACGCGCTTGGCGGCGATGTCGTCGGCCGGGTTCACGATGAGCGTGAGGTAGGCCATGACGTCGCGGATCTCGGCGCGGTCGAAGAATCGCGTGCCACCCACGATCTTGTAGGGCACGCCCGCACGCAGGAACATATCTTCGAGAATACGCGACTGGGCGTTGGTGCGATAGAACACGGCGATATCGTCGTAGCTCATGCCCTTGGAGTGCAGCTTCTCGATCTCGCCGGCAATCCAGCGGCCCTCGTCGCGCTCGTCGCTCGCCTGGAAGGCCTGGATCTTCTCGCCATCGCCCTCGGCCGTAAACAGGCGCTTGTCCTTGCGCTGCGAGTTGTGACGCACCACGGCGTTGGCGGCACTCAGGATATGACCCGTGGAGCGGTAGTTCTGCTCCAGCTTAACGGTCTTGCAGTCTTTAAAGTCCTTCTCAAAGTCCAGGATATTGGTGATGTCGGCACCACGCCAGCTATAAATGGACTGGTCGTCGTCGCCCACGACCATGAGGTTTTGGTACTTGGCGGCCAGCAGGTTGGCGATCTCGTACTGGACGTGGTTGGTGTCCTGATACTCGTCGACGCTAATGTAGCGGAAGCGCTCTTGGTACTTATCGAGCACCTCGGGGCGGGTGCGCAGCAGCTCGAGCGTGCGCACGAGCAGGTCATCAAAGTCCATCGCATTGGCAGCGCGTAGGCGGCGCTCCAGCTCCAAGTAGACCTGCGCGGCCTTTTTGTCGTTGGGGCTATCGGCACTCTTGAGCATGTCCTCGGGGCCGATCATGGCGTTTTTGGCCGAGCTGATCTTGCTGCGGATCATGTTGATGGGGAACTGCTTTTGCTCAATGCCGAGCGCCTGCATAATGTCACGCACCATGCGCTTTGAGTCATCGTCGTCGTAGATGGTGAACTGACCGGTGTAGCCCAGCAGGTCGGCGTCCTCGCGCAGCATGCGCACACACATGGCATGGAAGGTGCACACCCACATGCCGCGGGTACCGCTGGGAATGAGCGCCGCCAAACGCTCGCGCATCTCGGCCGCGGCCTTGTTGGTAAACGTAATGGCAAGAACCTGCCAAGGCTTAACGCCCAGGTCGCCGAGCATATGTGCGATGCGGAAGGTCAGG
>CALLRY010000121.1:0-2811 GCA_938014285.1 uncultured Collinsella sp.
GCCTGGCTCTAAACGCCAACAAGGCTCGCAAGAAGCCGCTGCGCGTCATCCTCAACGGTCTGGGCAAGGACGCTGCTCAGATCATCGCCCGCATCAACGGCTTCACCTACGTGAAGACCCAGTTCGACTACTTCACGGGCGAGCTCAAGGTCGTCGAGACCATCCCCTACTCCGATGGTCCCCGCGCCGCCGTCAACTGCTACGGCGCCGACGACGTCCGCGAGGGCGTTGCCATCATGTGGCACGAGAACGTCGACATCTCGATCACCGGTAACTCCACCAACCCCACGCGCTTCCAGCACCCCGTCGCTGGCACCTACAAGAAGGAGCGCCTCGAGGCTGGCAAGAAGTACTTCTCCGTCGCTTCTGGTGGCGGCACTGGTCGTACCCTGCACCCGGACAACATGGGCGCCGGCCCTGCCTCTTACGGCATGACCGACACCATGGGCCGTATGCACTCCGACGCCCAGTTCGCCGGTTCTTCCTCCGTGCCTGCGCACGTCGACATGATGGGTCTCATCGGCATGGGCAACAACCCCATGGTCGGTGCCACCGTCGCCTGCGCTGTCGCCGTCGAGGAGGCCCTCAAGGCCTAATCGCGCCCGCGCGATGCTCATATAGTTGAGCTTTGGAGCCGCTACCCACCCAGGTAGCGGCTCTTTTTGTTTGCGCTGTCGCAGGGTAGCTAATGCCGATATATCAGTTGGGGCGAAATACAAGATGTGATGAGATGGAGCGTCAGAGCGTCCATGACGCCCACCTGCCATATTTGCCCTTTACCGATTTGCCGAGTCTTTGCGGCCCCATTGCCGATCACCCGTGCGACAATGCGCCGGACGAGAAAGGAATCCGATGGAATCGACTGATGTACTGGTAATTGGATCTGGCATTGCGGGCCTTTGCGCCGCCATCGAAGCGGCACGCACGGGTGCAACCGTCACTGTGGCAAGCGCCGGCAAGACTATGAGTGGATCGAGCTTCTTCCCTGGAACCTGGGGCCTAGGGCTTATCGGACCCGTTAACGAAGACGACGAGCAGGACCTCATCGACACCATCCTGGCCGTCGGCGGCGGCGTTGCCGACCCCGAACTCGTCCAAGCGTTCGTCCACGGCATTCCCCAAGCGATTGACTGGCTCGAGCAAGACCTGGGCGTTGAGCTCCAGCGTCCGCAAAGCGCCAAGAGTGCTCAACAAAAGCAATTTATCCCCTGCTTTGACCACAAGACGCGCATGTGGCGCGGCCTCACCCGCAAGCCCCTTGAGGACGCTCTGACGACCTGGATCGAGTCGCTCGGCATTCGCCTGCTCCCCCGCCATGAGCTTATCGACCTTGTTGAGGACACGAACGGCAGAATAACCGGAACCGTACTCTACGACCTTACCGAAAATCGAATCGTGCCCTTTGCTGCCAAGGCCACGGTCATCGCAGCCGGTGGCACAGGCGGCCTGTTCGAGCGCAGCCTTACGTCGGCTGATGTGCTCAGTTCCTCGCAGGCCATCGCGCTGGCGCACGGCGCAACACTTACTAATATAGAGTTCATGCAGATGATGCCCGGCTTCATCGAGCCCAGGCGTAACTTGGTCTTCAATGAGAAAACCTGGCGCTACGTGCACGTAGACCAGCCGGTAGATATTGCCGACGACAAGCTGGACGACCTGCTCGAGCAGCGCTCTGGATATGGTCCCTTCACGTCACGCTTGGCCTCCCGCGCTATCGATCTCGTCATCGATCAGGCAGGTGTCGAAGGCCTGGCACTCCACTACGACTTCCCCCGCGAGGATGTCCCAGAGTTTGTGCAGACCTTTGCCACCTGGCTGCAAGACGAGCACGGCATCGCGCCGACCGACGAGATGCGCGTTGCGATGTATGCCCACGCTGCTAACGGCGGCATCAAGATCGATAAGACCGCGCACACGGGCGTTGAGGGCCTCTACGCTTGCGGCGAGGCGACAGGCGGCATGCACGGCGCCGACCGCATTGGTGGCTTGTCAAGCGCCAACGGCATCGTATTCGGACGTATCGCGGGCGCATCGGCAGCCCTCACAGCGCAGAAAGAGCCTGAGGCGGCCCTGAAGGCGGATATCACCCTCCCCCAGTACGGCATTGCCACAACAGATGCCGAACGCCTGACACACAGCCTTAGGCACACGATGAGCACCTTTTGCATGATCAACAGGACCGAAACAGGCCTATCCGAGGCCCTGCAACAGCTTGAAAGCCTGCAAGACAAGGCCATGGCGCTGAGCAATCCGCATGCCGATGACAGCGAGATCGCAGCCCTCGCCCGCCTACAGTCGCAGATTCGACTAGCACAGGAAATGGTCAAAGCCATGCGCAAGCGAACTGAAAGCTTAGGTTCGCACTATCGAGCAGACTAAATCGATTCTCACTTTGAGTTTGATCACAACTTCTCAACATGCATCGAGCCCCGTAAGCATGATTCCCCTAAGGAGAACACGCCTACGGGGCTTTAGCCGTGTTTTCCCTAAGGGAATCACGGTACAGATTACTCAGCTCCGCGCCCCGACGGGTTCGACCCAATGCGTGGTCAACAAAAAAACGACCAGCCTGAGCCAGTCGCTTTAACAATCTTTGGGTGGGCCGTCAGGGGGTCAGCCTGCTGCGCAGGCGGCCGCTGCGGCGCTTTCGCGCCTTGCGCGCTGCGCTGGCAAATGCTTACGCATTTCCTCAGCTCCGCGCCCCGACGGGTTCGACCCCATGTGAGGTTAACAAAAAAGCGACCAGCCTAAGCCAGTCGCTTTAACAATCTTTGGGTGGGCCGTCAGGGGGTCGAACCCTGGACCTTGGGA
>CALLRY010000122.1:0-2647 GCA_938014285.1 uncultured Collinsella sp.
AGCCTGCACCTGCCGCGCCCAAACCTCAGCCTAAAAAGGCCGCTCGTCCCAAGTCCGTCGAGCCCAAGCCGAGCCGTGACGAGATGACCTTTGCCCAGCGCATGGTTACCTCCAAGGAACCTACGGGCGAGAACGAGATCCCTGGCATGGCGCCGGCTCAAAAAATCATCATTGTCCTTGCCCTCATCGCGTTTGTCATCTTTATGGGCTACACGATCCTGACCAGCATGGGCCTGCTCTAACCTATTTGCATCGGGCGTTATGTCCGCATCCTCTGCTCTCGTCTAACCCTCAAATTCTGTACCACACATCCGAAAGGTCGCCCCATGGCTTTGACCGACATCTCGCATCCCACCGACATTGCAATGCTCACCGATCTGTACGAGCTCACTATGGCCCAGGGCCTGTGGGAGAGCGGCAAGGCCAATGAGCAGGGTTGTTTTACCGCGTTTTACCGCGACCATCCCTTTGGCAGCGCCTATGCCGTCATGTGCGGCACCGCCGAGCTGCCCGAGCTGGTCGAGAACCTGCGCTTTACGCCCGAGGATATCGACTACCTCGCATCGCTTGAGGCCCCGGCCGGCGGCGCGATGTTTAAGTCCGCATTCCTCGACTTCCTGCGCGATTTTCGTGCGCATGTAAATATCGACGCCGTCCCCGAGGGCGAGCTCGTCTTTCCGCGCGAGCCCATGGTGCGCGTCACCGGTCCTGCGCTCGAGTGCCAGCTGCTTGAGACGGCGCTGCTCAACATCGTCGGGTTTCAGACGCTTGTCGCCACCAAGACGGCGCGCGTGGTGCTCGCCGCTGACGGTCGCCCCGTGGCGGAGTTTGGCCTGCGCCGAGCCCAGGGTCCCGATGGCGGCCTGGCCGTTGCGCGCGCGAGCTACGTTGCCGGCTGCTCCTCTACGTCCAATGTGCTCGCCGGCCGCCGCTACGGTATTCCCGTCCTTGGCACGCATGCGCACAGCTGGGTGATGAGCTTTGATTCCGAGCTCGAGGCCTTCCGTGCCTTTGCCAAATCGAGCCCCAAGAACTGTACGCTGCTCATCGACACCTATGACGTGCGCGAGGGCTGCGAGCATGCCATTACGGTTGCCAAGGAGATGGAGGCAGTGGGCGAGCGCCTGTCGGCTATTCGCATTGACTCGGGCGACCTCGCCAAGCTCTCCAAGTATGTTCGCGGCCGTTTTGATGCCGAGGGCCTGCCCTATGTGGGGATCTCGGTTTCGAACGATCTTGACGAGTATACGATTCAGTCGCTGCTCGACCAGGGCGCGCCCATCGACAGCTTTGGCGTGGGTACCAAGCTCGCGACCTGCTATGACCAGCCGGCGCTGGGCGGCGTGTACAAGCTTTCCGCCCGCCGTGCGAGCGAGGCAGATCCATGGACGCCGGTGGTCAAGCTCTCCGAGCAGCCCTACAAGCGCACGATCCCTGGCGTGCAGCGCGTGCGCCGTTATTACGACGGCTTTGGCGGCCCGGTCTGCGACATGATCTACGACGAGGACCATCTGGCGGGGGAGGGCGCCGCGCGCGGCAATACCCTCGTGGCCGTGAATGATGCCGCCCTGGTGACCGACGTGTCCGAACTTGAGTATCGCGAGCTGCTGGTGCCGATCGTGCGCGACGGCAGCGCGGTGGCTCCGCGTGAGAGCATCCAGGACGCGCGCGAGCGCTGTGTTTGGGCGCTCGATCATCTGGACGCAGCTTTCAAGCGCTTCCTGTACCCGCAGACCTATGTGGTGGGCATGGAGCAGGGCCTGGCTCAGGTGCGCGACGAGCTCGTGCGCAAGAATATGGCCGCGGCTTCTGCTTTTCCCTGGGCTCACTAATTCTTTGGGCGGTAGGGGCGAGTCACGCTCCCTTGGCCGCCGCTCGGCCGTTCGCTGAACAGTTGATTGGTTTGACGTATGACGACTTCTTATAAAACGATGGTGGTAAAGATCGGTTCGTCCACGGTGGTGGGCGCCGATGGCAAGGTCAACCGCGCCTTTATCGGCGGACTTGCCGATCAAGCCGCAGCGCTGCGCAAGCTCGGCTGGCGTCTGGTCGTGGTGAGCTCGGGCGCTATTGCCTGTGGCTATCCCGTGCTGGGCTTCGACCGCAAGCCGGTCGGTGACCTGCCGAGCCTGCAGGCCTGCGCCTCGGCTGGTCAGTGCATCATCTCGTCGGCCTACGACGAGGAGTTCCATGCGCGCGACCTGCTCACCTCGCTCGTGCTGCTCACGCGTCACGACACGGCGCGTCGCACGTCCTACCTGCACGCGCGCGACGCCCTGCTGCGTCTGGTGGAGCTGGGCGTGGTGCCGGTCGTCAACGAGAACGACACCGTTACCGTCGACGAGATCAAGTTTGGCGACAACGACACACTGGCGGCGCTCGTGAGCTGCCTGGTATCTGCCGATCTGTGCGTGACGCTCTCGGACATCGATGGTCTCTATACTGCCAATCCGCATGAGGACCCCACGGCCGAGTTTGTTCCTGTCGTGCATAAGATCGATGCCAAGATTATTGCCTCGGCGGGCGATTCTTCCACATCGGTGGGCACGGGCGGCATGATTACCAAGATCCGCGCGAGTCGCATCCTGATGACGGCGGGCATTCAGAGCGTGATTTGCTCGGGCGAGGAGCCCGATGCGCTCGTGCG
>CALLRY010000123.1:0-7731 GCA_938014285.1 uncultured Collinsella sp.
GAGTGTCTGAGTGATAAAACCATAGGCAGAGCAGATGAGTGCGAGCGCGACGATAACGACGATCTCGCTGGGCGTGCTGGGAAGCGTGAAGCCGCCAAAGGAGAATGCGGCAATACCCGAGAATAAGCCGCCGAAGCCCAGCTGCCAAACGCCCAGGGCCAGCGGGTCGACATCTTCGACAAAGCGCTTCGCCACAATGATATGACCGGCATAGACAAAGGCGGAGAGCAGCATGATGAGCGCGCCCGGGTTCAGGCTGGTGAAGTCGGCGCCCGAGAGCAGCAGCATGCCGCAGGTGACGATAGCCGTGCCGATGAGCACTTTGCGCTCGGGGACGCGGCGCAGCAGGGCCGCGTTGGCAAACGGCACGATCACGACCGTCAGGCTCTGTAAAAAGCCGGCGGTGGAGGCAGAAGTGAGGCTGGAGCCCAGGCACATGCAGGTGAGCTCGGTTGCCATGATGGCACCGATAATGGCGGCGCGAACCATAAGGTCGCGATTGATGCGGAAAGTGCGTTTGTGAAAGAGCAGCAGGCAGGCCGCAAAGGCGATGATGCAGCGCAGCGCAACGATGCTCGTGGCGTTCATGCTGTCCATGCCGATCTTCATGAGGGGGTACGAAAAGCCCCATGCGACGGGAACGGAAAATGAGAGCGCGATTGCTTTTTTGCGATCCATGGGACTCCTTTTGTTACAGAACGGTTTCGTAAAAAGGATTCTGCTCCCAGATTTGGATGTAGTAAAGCGAATGTATCTTCAGTATGATTAAGAAATGCTAATGTCGGAAGAAAAAGCCCTGGCAAAACGTTTTACGGCTACATCGATGGGGAGGCACGATGGCATCGCGGTATCAGATTGCGTGTATGGTGGTCGATTGCGGCAGCCTGAAATGCGCGGCCGACGAGCTAGGCTATACGCAAAGTGCGGTGAGCCAGGCCGTCAAGGCACTCGAGCGCGAGCTGGGCACCACGCTTATCGAGCGCGGCAAGCAAGGCGTGTCGCTTACGCGCGACGGTAAACAATATCTGCCGTACTTGCGCCAGATCGTGACCGCCGAGGCCGAGCTCGAGGGCAAGCGCCAGGAGCTGCTGGGGCTTTCGTCGACCGATATTCGTATTGCGACGTTTACCAACGTGAGTCGTACCGTGCTGCCGCGCGTGATCCGCGACTTTGGGGCCCTGCATCCGGGCGTGCACTTTACCCTCAAGCAGGGCGATTACACGCGCAACGCCCAGTGGGTGCACGATGGCGTGGTTGACTTTTGCTTTACGGCACGCGGTTTTACCGCTGGGCTCGAGAAGCGCGTGGTCTATCACGACGAGTTGGTGGCACTGCTGCCGGCCGCGCATCCGCTGGCGGCAAAGGAAAAGGTGACACTTGCCGACCTGGCGTCCGAGCCGTTTGTGCTGCTGGATGAGGGCAAACAGAGTCTGGTGCTCGATGCATTCGCGGCGCATGGGCTGTCGCCGCACGTGACGAGCGAGGTGACCGACGACTATACCATCATGGCGATGGTGGAGGAGGGCCTAGGCGTGAGTATGCTGTATCGCCGTACCGTCGAGGGCATGCGGGCCGATATTCACGTGCGTCCCATCGTGCATGCCCCCTCGCGCGACGTAGTGGCGGCCTGGCGCAGCTGGGACACCATGCCCATCGCCACGCGACGCTTTATCGACTATATGAGCTCGCATATTGTCAATTAATGACTGGCGTGGCGTTGAGCGCGGTGTTTAGCGGGCTGTCGCTTTGGCTTGGGTGGCGCGATAGGTGCGTGCCGGGTGGCAAAGTAGTACCGCTACGACCATAAAGAACGCCGTGGTGCCCAGGCTGATGGGGTAGACCATCATGATGTTCGCAAAGGTGCGGAAGTGCGGGAACACGCAGAACACCCAATAGAAGCGGATGCCGCAGACGCAGATCATGGTGATGAGGGCGGGCGTGAGCGAGATACCAAAGCCGCGCAGGTAGCCTGACATGTTTTCGTAGAACATGCTAAAGGCGTACGCCGGGAAGATCGAACATACGCGGATATAGCCGATCGAGACGATGTTGGGATCGCTGTTAAAGAGCGACAAGATCTCGCGCCCCAGGCCGACAATAACGATGATCGTGGTGAGCGCAACGATACCGCCTTCGACCAGGCAGACCTTGAGCGTCTTGGTGCAACGGTCGATCTGGCGGGCACCGTGGTTTTGTCCCACAAAGGTGGTGCAAGCCTGACTAAAGCTGTTGAGCAGGTTATAGCACACGTACTCCAGGCTCATGGCGGCGCTCGATGCCGCCATGACCTCGGTGCCCAGGCTGTTGATGGCGGACTGGATGATGATGTTGGCGACGGCAAAGACAGCGCTTTGGATGCCGGCGGGCAGGCCGATCTTAACGATGCGCTTGAGGGCGACGGGGTCGATAGCCAGGTCGCGCGGGGTGACGCGGACGACGGAGTCGGTCTTGAGCAGGCGAATAAAGAGCGTAGCGGCGCTGACGGTGTAGGCGATGGCGGTGGCGATGGCGACGCCCGCGACGCCCCAGTGGAGTACGGGGACAAAGATGAGGTCCAGGCCAATGTTGAGGACGGTGGACACGGCAAGCGCCTGCAGCGGCATGCGGGTGATGCCGACGGAGCGGAAAATCGCGGCCTCAAAGTTGTAGAGCAAAATCGAGGGCATGCTCAGCAAAAAGACACGTAGGTAGAGTGAAGCGAGCGGCATGGTCTCGGCGGGAACGTTGAGTGCGGCGAGCATGGGCTCGGCAAAGACCTCGCCCAGGGCGATGACGACAAAGCCCACGAGCGCCATTAAAATCGAGGTATGGACGGCGCGTTTGACCATGTTCTGATCGTTGCGGCCGATGGCGTTGGCGATGACCACGTTGGAGCCAAGCGACATGCCAATAAACAGGTTGAGCATAAGACTGGTAAGCGGAACATTGGAGCCGACCGCTGCCATGGCGAGGGTTCCCTGGTCGCCCGAGAAGTTACCGATGATGACCGTGGCGATGAGGTTCGACAGCTGCTCCAAGATGCTCGTGGCGGCCACGGGGAAGGCGAACAGGGGGATATTGCGCCACAGCGAGCCGGTGGTCATGTCAATGTGCTTAGATACGGTGTCAGCCATATGCTCTCAATCTCTAATATGCTCTTTCGTGCTTATTTGCGCAGATGATGATACTCCTAATGCAACCAGTCGGCACGTAGGGACGTTCCTTTTCTGCCGGCAGCTGGGGACACTCCTTATCTCTTCTAACTAGTCATTCAAGAACGTCCCCAATGACTAGGCGGGGAAGGCGTGCGACAATGGTGGGCGTTGTGTTGTTCGCGCTAAGGAGTTGCCATGTTGTTGTGTCCCGTTTGCCATGAGCCGTTGGTGGACGACGAGCGTGGTGCTGCATGCGCGGGCGGACACCGGTTTGACCGTGCGCGCGAGGGTTATCTATATCTACTACGTTCGTCCAAGAGCGGCGACTCCATGGGCGATCCCAAGTCGCAGGCACGCAGCCGTCGTGACTTTCTGAACCGTGGATACTATGCGCCGTTGCGCGATGCGATGGTTGAGCTGGTGCGCAAGCAGGTGTCTGGGCGCGCCGCGTTTACGAAAGATCCCATGACGCTGCTCGATATTTGCTGTGGCGAGGGCTACTACACCAGCGCCATGGGCGCGGTGCCGGGCGTGGATGCTTACGGTTTCGACTTGGGCAAAGAGATGGTGCGCCTTGCCGCCAAGCGCGGCGATGCGACCTACTTCGTGGCCAACATGAAGGACATCCCCGTGGCCGATGGCGCCTTCGATATGGTGACCGAACTCTTTGCTCCCTTTAACGAGCGCGAGTTTGCCCGCGTGCTGGCGCCCGAGGGCTCACTCTATACCGTAGTGCCGGGCGCCCGTCATCTCTTTGGGCTCAAGGAGGTACTCTACGACACGCCGTACCTTAACGATGAGAAGCTGCCGAAGACCACCGAGCTCGAGTTGGTCGGAACGCAGCGGGTGTCTGCGAATATTACGCTTCAGACCCAGGCGGACATCGAGGCGGTGTTCCAGATGACGCCGTACTACTACCGCACGCGCCCTGCCGACAAAGAGCGCCTGGCAAACTTGGACACCCTTCAAACCGACATCGACTTCATCATCGCCGAGTACCGCCACAGCTAACAACCTGCCAAAAAGGGACAGGTTTATTTTGGTAGGTTTTATCTGGGCAAACGTAAAGGGCCGACCGCGTTGCTACGCGATCGGCCCTTTTTATTGGCGTATATACCAGAGTCGCTGAGCGATTGACACGGATGCGGTTTAGCTCAAACGGTCCATGCCCTCTTTCTTGACGCGGTTGGCGAGTACAAAGTAGATAATGCTGGCGATCAGGCCGGTAAAATCGGGGATGCTTGAGCCGGTCCCACCCAAGAGGGGCAGGGAGAGAAGCAGACTGATGACCGAACATGCTAGGCAGACGATGGACCAAATCCAGACAACGCCAGCCTTGGCGGGATTATTTGCCGCGCGGATGCCAAAGACGGCGGTCACAATTTCGACGACGCCCAATACGATGACGACGATGCAAGAAACGATCATGGCACCCGTGATATCGCCTGCCGCGCTGCCCGCAAAGAGCGCTGTAGCACCCATGCCTGCGCTTAGAATGCCGACGACAAAGAAGAAGAACGATAGGATTTTGAGTAATTTGCAGGCGTTGCTCATGGCTGGTCCTTTCGATACGGGTACGTCAATCTGACGTACCCCATGTGCTGCACATATGGTGAAGCACATTGTAGTTCAACGCGGCGATGCATGCGCCTGAAAGCGCTTTGACCCCGCGCAGCCCACCCCAACCTTTCAAAAAGGAAAGCTGGACGTAAGCCAAATCGATGGCAGCTCATGTGTGGCGCTGAGATGATGAGGTCGTAACAAGGAGCTGGTCTCAAGGAGGAGCCATGATGTACGGAGCAGAGCAAGTGCGTGAGCCGCAGTCGTTGGGAAGGCGCATGGGTGATTCTGTGATCGCTGCCGTGTGCACGGGATTGATGGCGGTGCTTTGCATTGGGATGCTGTGGGCCATGTCGCATGTGGGACAATAGCGGACGGTTGGGTGCCGACATGAACGGCGCCCCACGTATTCGTTTTACATGCTAAGGAGTGCCCATGGGCGTTGCCGATCCCTTTTCTGTTGCTCGGGCCGCGGGGCTTGAGCTGACCGGGAAGCCCGAGGGCCTCACGCTCACCGACGGCACGATGGAGCTGCGCGCCGATTTTACCCGCATGCTTCCACGGCTCAAGCAGGGCCGTCTGCAGCAAGAGCTGCTGGTAAAGGCTGCGCGCGCAAAAGGCATCGAGCGTCCATGGGCGATTGATGCCACGGCAGGCTTTGGCGAGGATTCGCTGCTGTTGGCGGCCGCGGGCTTTACCGTCGATCTGTATGAGCAGGATTGCGTGATCGCGGCGCTCCTCAAGGATGCCTTGGATCGCGCGGCGGATGATCCGGCGCTTGCGGCTGCCGTGTCGCGCATGCGCTTACATGCGGGCGAGGACAGCATTGCCGGCCTTCGCCATACAGCTGAGCTGATCGAGCAGGGCGATCTCACCGCTCCCGATGTGGTGTATCTGGATCCCATGTTTCCCGGGCGCACCAAGAGCGCGGCGGTTAAAAAGAAGTTCCAACTCTTGCACCATCTGGAACAGCCGTGCGCCGATGAGGAGTCGCTGGTCGAAGCTGCGCTTGCGGTGCACCCGCGCAAGGTGGTTATCAAGCGGCCGGTGAAGGGGCCACTGCTTGCCGGCGTTAAGCCGAGCTATCAACTTGCGGGCAAGGCCGTTCGTTACGATGTGTTGGTGCCGCCGCGCCCGTAGCTTGCGTGCGATGGTTGGCGCTCCGTCAGTGCCGTGCCGATGCGGGGTCTATTTCCAAGGGTGCGACGTCAGGTGCCAGCCGCCGCAGTATTCGCATTTGTAGCAGGCCAAACCGCGCCGCCCGCGGTTTTCGCAGTCGGCCATAACGGCCTCGGCCTCGGCGCGCGTGTCGTAACGGTTTTTGCGCTCGCACGACTTGTAGCGCCAGGCTTCATCGCGCTCGGCGTTCAGGGCGTCGCGGCGCTCGTCTTCGCGCGCAAACAGGTCACTCATATCGCCGCCCGTAGCAGCGCCCAAAAACTCGCTTTTGGCCTTTGACCAGGCGGCTCGCTTTTTGCTCCGCATCTGCTTCGCGCCCTTCTCCAAACGTTGGTATCATTGCTCAATCAAAGTGATACCAATAAACGTGAGGTCGCCGCGTGATGATCAGAAAAACCCTCGATACCGACATTCCCGCCGTCATGGCTATCTACGACGCTGCCCGCGCCTTTATGCGCGCGCATGGCAACGCCACGCAATGGCCCGAGGGCACGCCTTCTGCCGAGCAACTGGCTGCCGATATCGCCGCCGGTGGTAGCTATGTGTGCGAAGTCGACGGCCGCGTGGTGGCGACGTTTGCCTTTTTACCGGGCCCGGACGAGTGCTATGACGTAATTGAGGACGGGCAATGGCGCAGTGACACTCCGTATGCTGTGCTGCACCGTGTGGCGTCCGACGGCACCGCGCACGGTATCGCGGCCGCGATGTTTGCCTTTGCCAAAGAGCGTGCCGATCACCTGCGTATCGACACGCATCAGGACAACCTGCCCATGCAGGGTGCCATCATAAAGGCCGGATTTGAGCGCGCCGGCATCGTGTATGTGTCAGACGGCACGCCGCGTGTTGCGTTCGATTGGCTGCGCGAGGCGTAAGAGCAGGGGCGCGTGTCAACAATTCATGCGAACGAAAATGGCCCCGGGTGGGGCTATTTTCGTTCGCTGCGCTGATTTAAAGCCGGCTTTCGCAAGGCGCGAACCTACGAAAATCGCCGCGCGGCAACGCGGGGCGATGAGCTCGGTCGGGGGATAGGGCCCGCTTCGCCCGCCGGCCCGTAAATTGTATCATCCAGTGTGGAGCGTGAACGCCCGTTGCCGCGTGCGATGGGCTTGCAATAAGAGGAGAGCCATGTCGAAGCAAGCGGTCGTTGGAATCTTGGCGCATGTCGATGCCGGCAAGACCACGCTGGCCGAGGCCATGCTGTTTAACGCGGGCCGCATTCGCAAGCGCGGCCGCGTTGACGATGGCGACTCGCATCTGGATACGAACGAGATTGAGCGTGAGCGCGGTATCACGATCTTCTCGTCGCAGGCTGTGCTCGACCATGGTGACACCCATGTCATGCTCGTAGATGCACCAGGGCATGTCGATTTTTCGGCCGAGGCGGAGCGCACGCTGCGCGCGCTCGACTATGCGATTTTGGTTGTGGGTGCCAACGATGGCGTGCAGGGGCACACCGAAACCCTGTGGCGCCTGCTTGCGCGCTATGACATCCCGACGTTCATCTTTATCAACAAGATCGATTTGGAGAATCCCGGCCGCGATGTTTTGCTGGCACAGCTTGGGCAGCGTCTTTCCGAGGGCTGCCTGGATGCCAACGAACTGCTGGCGGGCGGCACCGTTCAGGAGGATGCTGCTGCGTTAGACGAGGCGGCGCTCGAGGAGTTTCTTGAGGCGGGTGAGCTTTCCTCCGCGACGCTGTCGCGCATGGTTGCTGAGCGCAAGCTCTTTCCCTGCTTTGCCGGCTCGGCGCTCAAGGACCAAGGTGTGGACGAGCTGTTGGATGGTATATGCGCGCTGATGCGCGAACAAGCGTGGCTCCCGGAGTTTGCCGCCCGCGTCTATCGCGTCAGCCGCGGGG
>CALLRY010000124.1:0-3263 GCA_938014285.1 uncultured Collinsella sp.
GCCTTGCCGCTTACTACGAGACGGTCACCAAGCACAACCTCAACTACCGTCGCTACTATCACCAGTTCGACTACTAAGAGCAAATAACGTTTGTGTAATCGGGCCTCGCTCCTATATGGAACGGGGCCTCGCTTGGGTTGGAGAGTAATTATGAGCTATCCCCAGCTTGCCGTCATGAATATCAGCCATCGTTATTTTGACCTTGAGGAATTCTTTTCCTCGGCAGCGGCCTCGGGCTACACGTGTTGCGAGCTTTGGACCGGGGCGATGCATCTGTATGTCGATTGCCATGGATACGATTCGCTCGAGCAGGTGCGGGAGCTGTCGCAGCAGTATGGGGTTCGGATTGTGGGGCTTTGTCCCGAACAGAACAACCCCAAGCCGTGGAATATCGCGGCGCGCGGGAATGAGGCGCGTGCCCGCACGCTCGCGTACTTTAAGAACGTTGTGGATATCGCGGCGGAACTTGGAGCCGAGCAGGTCATGGTCTCGAGCGGCTGGGCATTTTTGAACGAGCCAATCGAGGACGCGTGGGGTCGCAGCGCCTCGATGCTGCGTGCGATTGCCGAGCATGCGGGAGAGTGCGGCGTTCGACTGGTGCTCGAGGCCCTACAGCCGGTTGAGTCGATGATCGTGAACTCGGCGGCCGATACGAAGCGCATGATCGAGGCAGTTGATCATCCGGCACTTAAGGCGTGTCTGGATTTGGGCGCTATGGCGGTGGCGGGGGATACCATCGACGATTATTTCGATCTGCTTGGCGATGATGTCGCCCACGTGCATTTTGTCGATGTTGCGGCAGACGGCACGACGCATCTTGCCTGGGGTGACGGCGACCGCGATATGCGCGCCGACCTGGATAGGCTGGTGGCGCGCGGCTATCGCGGAGTTGTTTCGGCCGAGACTTATGACTGGCGCTATTTTGCTGACCCCGCAGCTGCCGATGCACAGGTAATGGCAGAGTATCGTCGTGCGATTGGCGCCTAGGTGGGGTTGGGTTGCGGCAACCTGCCCCATGTTTCCAAATGAATACGGTGTGAGCGGCTTCGACGGATTTTCCCCGCAAGCACTCTAGTATGCTAAAGTACCCAGAAGACCGGCGGAGCTATGCCGGTCTTCTGTTCTATATGAAACACAGCATGAGGAGGCTCACCAGATGACGGCCACACCGTGGGGATTCCGGGACATATTGCCCGAGGAGGCTCAGGCGCGCGAGGAGATTGCATGTACGGTGAAGGGCTGCTTCAGGGAGCATCATTACCTTCCGGTCGAGACGCCGCTGCTCGAGGACAAGGGCTCGCTCGAGGAGGGCGGCCGCATTGCGGACACGCCGTTTAAGCTCTTTGATGACGACGGTCGCCTGCTGGTGGTCCGTCCCGACAACACATTGCCGATCGTGCGCTTGGTTTCGACCCGCATGTGCGCTGCCGACCTGCCCCTGCGCCTTCGCTACGAGGCGCCGGTGGTTCGCGAGTGCCAGCGCAATGCCGGTGGCTCGCGTCAGTTTACGCAGCTGGGCTTTGAGCTCATCGGTGTGGGCGACACTGCGGGCGACGTCGAGATCGTCTCGCTGGTGGCCGAGGCCGTGCGCGAGCTGGCACTTCCCGATGCGCGCATTATCGCGGGCAGTGTGCGTCCGTTTAAGGAACTGCTTGCGGCGTGCGAAGATCGCGAGCTGGCTGCCGAGGCGCTGCGCTGCGTGCACGCCAACGACTTCGTGGGCCTCGATGCCCGCGTGGCGGAAAGCGCAGAGTCCGAGGCCGTTAAGGTCGCCATTAGCGAGCTGCCGCGCCTGCACGGTGGTGCCGAGGTGCTCGACCGCGTCGACGCGCTGCTGGCGGCGGCGGGCATTGTTGCGCCGCTCACGCGCGAGCTGCGTGCCCTGGTCGATGGCCTGGCTCCCGAGGACGCCCGGATGCTGTCCTTCGACTTCTCCATCATGAACTCGTTTGATTACTACACGGGCCTGGTCTTTAAGGCCTATGCCGGTGGCCTGCCCGATCCGGTCGGTTCAGGCGGACGCTACGACTCCATCTTTACTGGCGCATTTGGCGACGGCATCGAGGTGCCGGCGGCGGGCTTTGCCTTTTCGCTCGAGCGTCTGGAGGCCGCGCATACCTCGGCCGAGGACGCTGCTTCCGATGGTGACCATGCCGTGGGCCGCGGCGCCGAGGGTCCACTGCGCATCGCCGTGCCCAAGGGCTCGCTCAAGGCCGACACGCTCGACGTGCTCGAGGCCGCGGGCTTGGATGTCTCCGAGCTGCGCGACCCCGGCCGTCACCTCATCGTGCGCGGCCGCGACACACACGCTGGTGAGGGCACGGTCGGCGATATCGAGTTTGTCATCGTGCGTCCCAGCGACGCACCCGCTTTTGTGGGCTGTGGCGGCGCCGACTGCGGCATCTGCGGCTGGGACTCGCTCATCGAGGCCGACCTCAACCTGCTGCAGCTGGTCGACCTGGGCTACGGCCTGTGCACGTTTATCGAGGCGGAGCCCGCGTGGCGCGCTGGCCAGGCCGAGCGCAACTATGCCCGTCGCGGTTCTCTTCGCGTGGCCACCAAGTACCCGCGCATCGCGAGCGCTTGGTATGCCGAACGCGGTGTGAATGTCGACATCGTTTCGCTGCACGGTAACATCGAGCTGGGCCCCATTGTCGGTATGACCGACCGTATCGTGGATATCACCGCCACGGGCGCCACGCTGCGCGATAACGACCTGGTCATCACCGGCCGCATCATGGACTGCACGGCCCGTTTCTTTGTCAATCCGGGCGCCGCTCGCCTGGATCCGCGCGTACGCAATCTGGCAGATCGCCTGACCGCGGCCGTGAAGGACAAGCATTTTGAGCCCGTCGCGGGCTCGGCACAATAGCGCGAGCACGCACGGGCGCCCCAACGTACGGGCTGCGGGCCGTTGGCGCCGCCGCCCGACCTCTCGTTTTTCGAACATAATCTCGACCGATAGGGGATACCGATATGAAGACGATCAAGCTTGCTCCCGGTGAGCGCCTCGTTACCAACCAGCTCAACCGCAAGGGCGTGTTGCCACAAAACATCGTCGACGCCGCCCGCGATATCGTGGCCAACGTACGCGCCAACGGCGATGCCGCGGTGCGCGATTACTGCCAGCGTTTTGACGGCGTTGAGCTGCAGAGTTTTCGCCTGCCGCAGGAGCAGATTGATGCTGCACTCGAAGGCCTCGATCCTGCCTTTGTCGCGGCTCTCGAAAAGGCCGCACGCCAGATCCGCGAGTTCCACCAGCG
>CALLRY010000125.1:0-1643 GCA_938014285.1 uncultured Collinsella sp.
ATCCATGATGTGTCCTTTCTCAAGCAAGTCAAATTGGTCGCGAGGTTAGGCCTCGGGGAACAAGGTCGACGTACGAACGATGCCCTTGTCAATCGCCTCTTGGGCGATGTCTTGCCAATCGACGAACTTGATAGCCCCGTTGGGGCACTGCACGGCACAACGGCCGCACGCGATGCACTTCGTGGATTTGCCAATAACCGGGTCGATTTGCGGCATGTTCCACGGACAAGCCTCGTGGCACAATCCACAGCCGATGCATTTATCGGTATCGACCACGCGCGCACCGGTCTCGGGATCGGCATAAATGGCATGCACCGGGCAGTTCTTCATGCAGGCTGCATCTTTGCACTGTTTGCAATGCTCAACAGTGAACTGGCAGTTGCGATAGATTCCGTCGGGGCCGTTTGAACCCTCGCCGAAGTTATAGTTCGGCCACACGCGCACACGCGCGGTGGTCTGGCATACGCGACCGTCGTTGCGCAGCGAGCACATCATCTCGCAACGTTGGCAACCCGAGCAACGGGCACGGTCGGTAACAATAAGCTTAGTCGGTGTAACGTTCACGGCCATGCGACCGCTCGCGATAGTGTCTTCGATGACGCCCCATTTCGCCAATGCGCCACCGGCGATAAGGCCAACAAGACCAACGCCAATGCCTCCGGCGACTACCTGGCGGCGAGTGAAGCCCTTGGGCGATTCCTCAGCTGCAGTTTCGGTCTGCGGCTCTTCAGGCAGGATCGCTTCCCCCTTCTTCTCGTCCATCGAGAGTTCCTCCTTTTTACACTTCTCTTCGATTGACGCACGATTCCTTGCACGCTTCGCACGAATTGCATAATGGATGCCACCGCATGTGCCCTGTCCCCTGAAGGGGGATAAAAAGCCAGGTAAAGGAACAATACCCTGCAACAGGGTACAAACAGGGCACGGCTTGGGGCACACTGCATTCGACCACTAAAAGGGGGTCAATCGCACACATGTCCTCGCACGCACGCTTCAATGTCACAGCAAAGACTTGGAGAAAGACATGGCAACTGAAAATGTCTCCTATGGTTGGCAGGGCAAGATCGCCCGAGTGAACCTGACCACGGGAGAAATCACCACCCAGTCCACCGACCCGTACAAATATTTCCTGGGCGGCATGGGCATGGCCAACAAAATTATGTATGACGAAGTTCCCGCGGGCACAGATCCGTTCAGCCCCGAGAGCAAGGTCGTCATGGCCGTCGGCCCGCTCACCGCTTCGGGCGTTCCGCTGGCCGGCCGTACCACCATCTGCTCGCTGTCCACATTCTCGAAGGACCACCTCATCGTCGACGCATCTGTCCACCTACACCACCGATCATTTGGTTGTCGATTCTCACTGCGGCGGCATGATCGGCGCCAAGCTTAAGCTTGCTGGCTGGGATGGCCTGATTATCGAAGGCGCTTCCGACAAGCCCGTCTACATTAAGATTCTCGACGACAAGATCACCATCGAAGATGCTTCCTTCGTTTGGGGCATGGGCACCCGCGCAACCACCGAGGCCATCTGTCGCAAGGATGGCAACAAGTTCTGCGTTGCGGCCATCGGTCCCGCTGGCGAGAACTTGCTTCCCTACGCATGCCTCATTAATTCGCGCAACCACTCCGCAGGCGCTGGCCTT
>CALLRY010000126.1:0-1891 GCA_938014285.1 uncultured Collinsella sp.
GACCGGCTGGCAGGCGATTGGCGGCGCGAAGTATTGGTTCGACGCTTCCGGCGCGATGGCCACGGGCTGGAAATGGATCGACGGCTCGTGCTACTACTTTGACGGCTCGGGCGTCATGCAGACAGATAAACGGATCGACGGTTCCTACGTCGACTCCGATGGGCGATGGGTGCAAAACGCATAAGACATGCGATTCTATGCAGCCGGGGTGTATGCCCCGGCTGTTTTCTATTTCCCTTCGTCGCGGAAGGCCGAAGGGTCTATGTCGACTACTGGGCCGTCGGCCTTCTTGGCCCAGTCTGAGAGACTGCCCTGCCGCATTCGTCCCTCGGCAACCTATCGCCCGTGGAATATGAGTGGCAATACACTCATTAGCTCGATTCCGAATGTCTGTCGTTTTTGATGCTGATGAGAAAATAAAAATGAATATTTTTTGCTAATATGCAATATCTAAGTTGCCCTAGGCGTATAGAAAGCGCTTTCAGTGGCTCAGCGTCTTTTAGCTTTGATGGATGTGATTAGGGACTGCGGCAGGAATCTTGTACCTGTCCGAGCCCATTCTACTGGAGAGGGTAAGATTTCTTGGACACCAAGTTAAGGGCGAAAGGTGTTCTATATGACCCAGAAGAGGAAGCGTTACGACAAGCAGTTCAAGATAGCGGCGGCGCGGGTGGTCCTCGGCGGCGAGATGAGGGCTGTCGACCTTGCGAGGGAGCTCGGAATCAAGGACTCGACGCTCAGGCGGTGGGCGCAGGAGTACGAGGAAATGGGCGAGAACGCCTTCCCCGGAAACGGCAGCCCGAAGGTCAACAAGGATTACGAGATCGTGAAGCTCCGCAAAAGGATCGAGGAACTCGAGCGCGAGAACGAGCTGCTAAAAAATTTCCGGGCCTTCTTGAGTCAAGACCATGCGTGAGGTGCGAGTTCCTCAAAGAGCATAGGGGCGAGTTCGGCCCCATCAGGAAGGCATGCGGGATCTTGCGCGTGTCCAAATCCGAATACTATGACTACGTGAAGAGGAGGAAATCCAACGCACAGATCGAGCGGGAGGCCCTGGAGGGCTTCGTCGCCGAGAGGTTCGATCTTCACAAGGGCCGCTACGGGTACCGCCGAATCAACCGCGAGCTCAGGCGCGACGGCATCGTCGTCAGCGAGAAACGAGTGCTCGCCGTCATGCGCAAGCTGGGGCTGCAGGCGAAGGGGGCGAGCAGGAAGCACAAACGCGCGAAGGCGGTCGAGATGGGCGACCCGCGCGTGAACCTCGTGGACAGAGCGTTCGACGTCGAAGCCCGCAACAAGCTATGGGTGGGCGACATTACCTACATCGGAACGGACGAAGGATGGCTCTACCTCGCAGCTGTGATCGACGCGTTCCACAGGAAAGTCGTGGGCTGGTCGATGTCCGAGCGCATGACCGAGAAGCTGGTCACGGATGCGCTCGAGCAGGCAGTCGGAAGGGAGAGCCCGCCCGACGACTTCAGCCTCGTCTTTCACGACGACCAGGGTTCCCAGTACACTTCCCGGGCGTTCCAGCGCTGCCTCGAGTCCCATGGAATCGCCCAATCCATGTCGCGGCCAGGCAACCCATGGGACAACGCGCTCGCGGAATCCTTCTTCAAGACGCTCAAGCGCGAGCTGGTGAACGGCAAGGGCTACAAGACGAGGGAGGAGGCGAAGCAGGACGTGTTCAAATACATCGAGCTCTACTACAACAGGCAGAGGATGCACTCATCGATCGGCTATAACGCCCCGTGCGACCTAGAGCGAGATGTTGCCTGAAGAAGCTTATTTTTCCGTCCAAGAAACCTTGACCAGTCCACCTTTTATGGCTGGAAACGCTTTGTACGACCTCGGTCTGAGGCTGCGCGCGGCCGAGCTGTACGACATGGGG
>CALLRY010000127.1:0-2078 GCA_938014285.1 uncultured Collinsella sp.
TTGTCGCAGCCCCGACCCGCGGTCACGAGCGGGGGCTCCTGTCGTTTCCGTGCCCCTGGATTGGGTCATAGTGTCTGACTTATGCTCAACCTGCGGGGTTTCCAAGGTAGTCCTTGGGGACGTTCTTAAATGACTAGTCAAACAAGAACGTCCCCAACGACTAGTCGTTTAAGAACGTCCCCAACGACTGCCTTCCTCTGGTGTAAAAGGTGCGCTATGTTCGGCGCTGGATTGTTATTCGTTTGTAAAGGCCGTGCTGCGCTTGCGGTAAGGGTCTATCAGATGCCCGTAAAAAACCGCAGTTGGCGCGGGCACTGCCCGATCGAGGCCGTATCTTTCCAAACAGCAAAGCGGGCAGGGTGCCCGCGAGTCGCATGTATGAAAGGAAGATCATGCTCGATCAGGCTTATTCTCGTCGTCAGTTCCTCTGCCTCGCTGGTGGTCTTGCCAGCATCGTCGGTCTCGGTCTCGTTGGGTGCGGCGGCTCCGGCGCATCCGATGCCGCCGACAAGGGTAGCGCCGCTGCTGCCGAGTCCGTCTCCGGCGAGGTGACCTACGACGGTGCCTCCTCGTTCCAGGCTCTCGTCGAGGCTGCTGCCGAGAAGTTCATGGATGCCAACCCCGACGTCTCCGTCTCCGGTTCGGGTAACGGTTCGGGCAAGGGCCTGACCGCTGTCGCCGCCGGCACCGTCACCATCGGTAACTCCGACGTCTTCGCCGAGACTAAGCTCGAGGCCGACCAGGTCAAGAACCTCGTCGATCACGAGGTCGCCGTCGTGGGCATGGGTCCCGTCGTCTCCAAGAACGTGACGGTCGACGACCTGTCCCTCGAGCAGCTCAAGGGTATCTTCTCCGGCCAGATCACCAACTGGAAGGAGGTCGGCGGCGACGACGTCAAGATCGTCGTTCTCAACCGCAAGGCTGGCTCCGGCACCCGTGCCACCTTCGAGGCCGCCGTTTTTGGTGACGAGGCCGTCGACTTTAAGGGCGACGCCGAGCTCGACAAGTCCGGCGATGTCCAGACTCAGATGGGCAGTACCGACAACGCCATCTCCTACCTCGACTTCTCGCACTTCGATGACTCCAAGTTCAACGCCATCAAGGTCGAGGGCGTCGAGCCCAAGAGCAAGAACGTCACTGATGACTCCTTCAAGATCTGGGCTACCGAGCACATGTACTGCTCCAAGGACGCCGACGAGGCCACCAAGGCCTTCCTGGAGTTCATGCTTTCCGACGACGTCCAGGGCAAGCTCGTCGAGGAGCAGGGCTTCATCCCCGTCTCTGCCATGAAGGTCGTCAAGGACGCCAGCGGCAAGGTCTCTGCTAAATAAGTAATCGCCCCGGAAAGGTTTGCAATGGCAAAACAGCTGCCAAAGCGCGACCTTGAGAACGTGGGCCTGGGCGTCACGGGCGCGTGCGTAGCGCTCGTGACGCTTGTCGTTGCCGCGCTCATCTTTATGGTCGCCCAAAAGGGCCTCTCGGCTTTTGTCAAGGACGGCGTCTCGGTCGTCGAGTTTTTCACCGGCACCAAGTGGGACCTGGCCAACACAGCCGAAAACGGCCTGCCCTATACCGGCGCCCTGCCCCTGATCGTCACCTCGTTTGCGGTCATGGTGCTCTCCACGCTCATCGCGCTGCCCATCGCCATCGGCTCTGCCATCTTTGCGGTCGAGATTCGGCCTAAGTTTGGCTCCAAGGTCTTTCAGCCGCTTATTGAGCTTTTGACCGGCATTCCCTCGGTCGTCTTTGGCCTGATCGGCTTTCACGTTGTCGTCGGCCTTATGAAGAGCGTTTTCCACGTGAGCACGGGCCTGGGCATCTTGCCCGGCGCCATCGTGCTGGCCGTCATGATCCTGCCGACCATGACCACGCTTTCGGTCGATGGCCTGCGCGCCGTGCCCGACAGCTACCGACAGGGCTCGCTCGCGCTGGGCTATACCCGCTGGCAGACCATCTGGCACGTGGTGCTCAAGAGCGCCATGCCGTCGCTCATGACCGCGGTCATCCTTGGCATGACCCGCGCCTTTGGCGAGACGCTCGCCGTGCGCATGGTCATCGGCGGTATCGAGGCCATGCCG
>CALLRY010000128.1:0-1248 GCA_938014285.1 uncultured Collinsella sp.
GGTTCTGGGCCGACTTCCTGGAGGACAGGACCGTGGTGGACGGCAGGAGGGCCTGCACCCACGAGAGGCTGAGGCGGGCGCGCTCGTCGCTGTCGTCTCTGGTGTCGGCGGGGACGCCGTTCACCCACCTCGACCCCGCCCTGGCCAAGGCCGGCCCGCTGCCGTCGACCAACAACATGATCGAGGGAGGGGTGAACTCGCAGCTGAGGGCCGTCCTGCGCAACCACCGGGGGCTGACGTCGGTCAAGCGCGTGAAGGCGGTGTTCTGGTGGTGCCACGCGCACTCGGGGGACGCGAGGACGGCGCGCGAGAAGCTCGCCGCGATGCCGACCGACGCGGACATCGACTTCCTGTTCAGCGTCTACTCCGGCCCTCCGTCGCGTGACGACGGAGGGCCGGAGTGGGGCGACAGGGCCGTGTGGGAGGACCTCCACCACAGGGACCCGTACCCGTTCTGGCTGGATTAATGGATGGAAACGGATGTTCTATCGGGACACACATTTTGTCCTATAAGCCGATTTACGCCATGTGTTGACTGGGCAGTATCTTGGCTACATACCCATTGTTAATTACGAATATGAATGTTAATAACTTTACGTTTCTGGATGGCAAACCTAGTCTGCAGCGCCTATAACAAAGAGACCGGGCGTAATGCCCGGCCTCGAAATACTCTGGTGGGCCCTCCGGGATTCGAACCCAGAACCCAGGGATTATGAGTCCCCTGCGCTAACCGTTGCGCCAAGAGCCCTTATGAACGGTGAATGCAATTCTAGCAAAGGCAACTCAGGCCTAATTTCTTCGCTTCACGTCGTGAAATACTACCATGCACGAGCAAGTCGCACAACGCAAGATCAAGTTCGATGCTAAACAACAGCTAATCTAGGCCCGTCGCAGATAAGAAGTGTTTTATAAAAAAGTTAAAGCCTTAAATTCAGGCCTTCAAAACATTTCAGCGTGAAATCAACCTGATGCCATTTCAAAACCATGCTGGTTTACTACGACGAATCGGCGACCCCCGACCAACGCGTGTTCTCCGTTTGCAAAACCGCAGGTAGAGAGCCCGACGGTTACACGAAAAGGCGTGCGTGGTCGAACATTCCTGATTCATCGTAGTAAACCGGCATAGTTCTGAGGCGTAGATGAGGGACGGTTCGCAATCGGACCCGATAATGGGACTGGCGGCGCATAGGAAATCCGGTTGCGCGGGGAGGGTCGTGTTCCGCGCGCCAAGTCGGCCGGCGTACGGGC
>CALLRY010000129.1:0-3051 GCA_938014285.1 uncultured Collinsella sp.
TCGGGCCTGATGGGTGCGCTCGCCGATAGCGTACTCGAGGCGGGTGGACACGTGACGGGTGTTGAGCCGAGCTTTTTTATCGAGGCCGAGTTTCAACATGACGGTATCAACGACCTTATCGTGACGAGCGATATGGCGGAGCGCAAGGCCAAGATGATTGAGCTCGGCGATGCGTTCATCGCATTTCCGGGCGGTACGGGCACGCTCGAGGAGATTGCCGAGGTCATGTCCGCGGTGTCGTTGGGACACCTGAGTGCTCCGTGCATCCTGTATAACCTGGACGGTTACTACAACGACCTCAAGGCGCTGCTCGGGCACATGATTGATAAAGGGCTTTCGAGCCCGAGGCGCCAGCACGGCATCTACTTTGCCGACGATTTGCGCGAGATTGCCTCGATTATCAACGGATAAGTCTTGAGCCTGCCCCACCATGACTCCCAATGGTGCCGTTTGCGGCGCAGATGGTTGGCTCGTTCGAGCAACGCTCGCTCTACAATAAAACGTATCTATGTCGACTTTAACCGCGGGAGGACCCGATGGATAACCTTGCCAAACCCACAAACCGCGCGCTGTTTTTGGTCAGCGTTGCCGTGACCGGTGCACTCGCAGGTGCTGCGGTCTGGCTGTTCTTTTTTGCGATGGAGCACGGTATCGACTATCTATGGACCGAGATTCCGCACGCGCTGGGCGTCGCTTCGCCCGAGCTTGCCAGCGGCCCGTTTGGCTTTCTGCCGTACCCGTTTTTTATCTGCCTGCTGGGCGGCCTGCTAATCGGTCTGTACGAAAAGATGACAGGCACCAAGACCGATGACCTCAACCAGGTGATGGCGAAGGTTAAGCAAGACGGGCGCTATCCGTACGACAACCTGGGCAAGCTGTCGCTCGCGGCATTGCTGCCGCTGCTGTTTGGTGGAAGCATTGGACCGGAGGCCGGCCTGACCGGCGTTATCGCTGGTCTGTGCAGCTGGGTCGGCGACCGCATGCGTCGCTTTGGCGCCGAGTTTAGGGGGCTTACGCTGCTGGGCATCCAGGCTGCCCTGACGGCGCTCTTTACCGCGCCCGTCTTTGGTTTTGTGGCACCGCTCGCTGGTAGCGCCGACGGCCAGGGCGAAGACGCCGACGATGAGTCCGTGTCCGACGAGGTCACCATCAAGCTGCCCAAGGCGCAAAAGACCGTGGTCTACGGCATTGCGATTGCCGGCGGTCTGGGCACCTACCTGCTGCTTGGCCAGCTTGTGGGCGGCGGCATGGGTATGCCGAGGTTCGAGTCCGCCGAGGTGGGCAACCTGGAGCTTACCTGGCTCATTCCTCTGTCGCTGATCGGAACAATCTGCGGCTGGCTGTACTTTGTCTCTGAGCACGCGAGCGAAGTGCTTGCCCACGCAATAGGGGAGCACCCCATCGCTAAGGCCATGCTGGCCGGTCTGGTACTTGCCGCCTGCGGTACGGCTCTGCCCTTCACCATGTTTGCCGGCGAGACGCAGGCCGACGTGCTCATGGAAACCTATCTGACCATTCCCGCCGGCGTGCTTATTGTGACCGGTCTTGTTAAGGCCATGCTGACGCCCGCCCTCATCAACCTTGGTTGGCGTGGCGGCCACTTCTTCCCGGTTATCTTCTCGGGTGTGAGCCTGGGCTATGGCCTTGCCATCCTCACCGGCGCCGATCCGGTCTTTTGCGTCGCTGTCTGCACGGCATCGACGATGGGCGCCGTCATGCGCCAGCCCATCATGGTCGTGGGCCTGCTGCTCATGTGCTTCCCGCTCAAAGGCATCGTCTGTATGATCATCGCCGCCGCCATCGCCGCCGGCATTCCGCTGCCCAAGCCGCTGCGCAAATAGCGCGGTTAATCGCGAGTCAACTCCAGAGGGGTACGAGATGATCCTGTACTTTAGCGCGACGGGGAACAGCGAACATGTGGCGCGTCGCATTGCGGCGGCGACAGACGACAAGGTTGTGTCGATTGAGCGTTTTGATGTCGAAGCCCTTCGCCTTGTTGCGACGGAAGGCCCCTGCCAGCTGGGATTTGTTGCTCCGGTGTATGCCTGGGGTCTGCCGACACCGATGATCGAGTTTTTGAAGACTGCCGACCTGTCGATTGCTGCCGGTGCAAAGGGCGGCGAGTGCCCCTATACGTTCTATGTTTCGACGTACGGTTCGACGACCGGCCAATCTACCAAGTTTGCCCGCGACCTGCTGCACGAGCGTGGGCTCGAGTTAGATGCGGCGATGAGCGTCAAGATGCCCGATACCTGGACGCCTGTTTTCGACCTGTCTGACCCTCAAAAGGTTGAGGGTATCAATAGAGCTGCCGAGGCGCAGATTGATGCCGTGATCGAGGCGGTGCGGGCACGCCGCACGGGCAACATGATGCGCCATCGCGTGCCTCTGTTTGCATCGTGCGCGTATCACGCAATTGGGCTGCCGCGCATGCAACAGACGAGCAAGTTTGCCGTCGATGCCGATCGCTGCATCGGCTGCGGCCTGTGTGCCAAGCGCTGCCCCATGGCGGCGATTGAGATGCGCGACGGCCTTCCCGTCTGGACAAAGCCGGAGTGCGCAGCCTGCCTTCGTTGCCTGCACCGTTGTCCCAAATTTGCCATCTCGCACGGTAACCGCACGGCATCCCACGGTCAGTACAGGCATCCCAAGCCAGGTGTGAGGATGTAGCGGCTGCTGGCCGCGCTACTTCCAAACCGCGAGCGCCGCAGTGCCCAGTACGATGAGGGCGAGACCGATGGCGCTGCGCCGCGAGACCTTTTCGTTGAATGCCAAGCGCGCAAATAGTACCGATACGACAATCGATAGTTTGTCGATCTGCACCACGACGCTCACCTGGCCTGCGGCGATGGCATAGTAATAGAGCAGCCACGATGCTCCGGTCGCGATGCCCAATGCCGCGAGAAATACGAGCGTCGAGCGTTCGCGCGAGGCTTGGCCCATCTTGCCTTTAGCTGCCACGATTGCCCATGCCATAACCAGTACCACGCAGGTGCGGATTGCCGTGGCCAGGTTTGACTCGACGCCTTCGATGCCGATCTTAGCGAGGAC
>CALLRY010000130.1:0-2793 GCA_938014285.1 uncultured Collinsella sp.
GGGCTTGCAGCGACGGACCTCAGGACACTCTTACACCACGTCTGCGCGCGCCACCTGCTGAATACGCTCCGAGCGTGCTTTGGGCTCAAACCAGCGTAAAACTATGGCTTTATAGGGGGTCTGTTTATATACTCTGTACAAAAAACGGCAAATATGAGTACTGTTACTAGATTAGTGACAGCAAAAACAAAGAAACTTGGGCCGATAATCTGGATTCAGCGAAGAGATAATAAACGAATGTGGAATATCTTGGCGCCAAGCAGGCTGTGCGGAACTCAAAAAGGGCTCGTGAGGCGGTAATACGCTGCTACTAAATTGGTGACAGTACTCATATTTGCCGTTTTTTGCACACGGCACCCTGAGACGGGTGCCCCGGAGCTCCCCGTAGGGGAGCTCCGGGCTTCATAGGGGCACGAATAGCCCGCTCCGACCTGCGAAATCTGTACTCGCGATGCGAATAACGCCCCTAACCTTAAACTTTAGCTTGAACTTAGCTATAATGCGCTACGTTCCTGCCAGGCTGTGGTTGCGGACGGACGAAATGCCCGTCCTAGTCCAAGACAGACGCGGTCAAAGGGATCCACGTAAGCGACCGCGTGCGCGCGGCGCGATCATGGCGCGTCCTAGATGTAAGCCGCACCGTCCGTTCTACTTTCTTTGGGGCAATACCGCCTCGCGGGCGAGCGGGCCAGTCGTGAAGGTGGCTGCGGCCTCCCGAGCAAACACCCCGGTGCGCAAGTGTGGGGTCAAATACCAGGTCAGCTGGTGGGAACAACCTGATATTCCGCGCAACGCACGGATCGTATACGACACAGAAGGCAGGGTAGTGGACATGGTGAGGGGCAGCTTGATGCACGCGGCTCGGTTAGGTGCTGGGACCGCAGCGGTCATCGCCGTTTTGGGCCTGAGCGGATGCGCGTTCAACCCGCTGTCTACGTTCACGACTCCCACGATCGACCAGATCGAGTACGAAACCGTCACGCCGGCGGTGTCGGACGACGCCCTGGTCACTCCCGGAACCCTGACGGTCGCCCTCGATACTTCCGATGCGCCGCAGGCAATGCAGGGCGCCGACGGCGAGCTCACGGGATATGCGGTCGACGCCGCCCGCGCCCTCGCAAGCCGCATGGGCCTTAAGGTTGCCTTTGTCGATGCGTCCTCGGCAGGTTCCGCGCTCGGCGACAAAAAGGCCGATATCTTTATCGGCGAGATTAACTCCACGGACGGGGACATTAGCTCGCTCGGCACCTGCCTGTACGATGCCACTTCCGTGTTCGGTAAAACTAGCGATGGTGGGTCGCTAAGCGTTTCCACCGATACCCTTAACACGTCCACCCTGGGCGTTCAGGCGTCCTCGGCCTCGCAGGAGGCGCTTGCTAAGCAGAGCATCACCGCCAACCAAAAGACCTACTCCAACATCAACGAGTGCTTTGAGGCGCTCGAGTCCGGCGAGGTCGACTATGTGATCTGCGACTCCACGGCCGGCGGCTACCTTGCACGCCTGATGAGCGAGATCTCCTATGTCGGTGCGCTCGAGGCGCCCTCGACGCTTGGTGTTGTGGGCCTCTCGTCCAATGACGAACTATGCCGTGCCGTGAGCGATGCCCTCGACGGTATTACGGCCGACGGCACGCTCGAGGCGGTCCACTGCGTCTGGTATGGCACGATGCCCTACGACCTCACCACTAAGACGGTTTCGGGCGCTAACGTGCAGCCGGGCGACTCTGAGTCCAGTGAGACCACGTCCTCCGGCAGCGAGTCCTCCGATTCCAACAATGAGACCGCATCCTCCGAGGACAACTCGTCCAGCCAGGAAGGCACCATCACCGACGACGACATTAACAAACTCAATAGCTAGTTATTGCTAGGGGTGGTGTCTCCTATACGTTGGAAAGGACACTTCTTCACGGTTTCAACACGCACTGCCGGGCTTCTCCAATAGGGGAGTCCGGCTTTTTCATCCCAATAAAACCAGCAGGTCAAAGCTAATTTTCGGGACCAAATACAAAGCCGCCGGCCCCTCCTATAGCGCACTTTGCCACAGAAAAGTGCGAGACTTCGGTATGCGGTATCAAGCAATCGTTATTCGGGTCTTTAGGAATCCGCGTGATTAAATGCACGGCAATGGGTACATAGCCAGTACAGTAAGTCCCCGAGGCAGATTGGAGCCACGTATGGATATCAAGGTTTCTGGACGCAAGACGACGGTAACCGATGCTCTGCGTGCGCACGTGGATGAGAAGATCGGCGAGGCGCTCAAGGTTTTCGATATCGAGCCCATGACGGTCGACGTTGTACTTCGCTATGAGAAGAACCCCTCGAACCCCAACCCGGCAATCGTCGAGGTTACGGTTCGTGCCCGCGGTTCGGTGATTCGCGTTGCCGAGCACGGTGCAGATATGTACGCCGCCATCGACCTCTCCGCCGATAAGGTCACCCGCCAGCTGCGCAAGTTCAAGACCAAGGTTGTGGACAACCGCCAGGGCGGTGCCAGCGCCGCGGATGTCGCACCGGTCGAGCGCGTCGAGGATCTGGCCGACCTGCTGCTGCCCGAGGAGGACGACGACCTGCTCGTCCGCGAGAAGGTCATCGATGTCACCCCGATGACTGAGGAGCAGGCGCTGGTGCAGACCGATCTGCTGGGCCATGACTTCTACGTGTTCGAGAACGCGACGACTGGCCTCATCAATGTGGTGTATCACCGTAAGAATGGTGGATATGGCATCATCAAGCCCCGTATCGAAACACTTGACGAGTAAAATACGTTAACTTGCATGAGTTAACGGTTGGCGG
>CALLRY010000131.1:0-2411 GCA_938014285.1 uncultured Collinsella sp.
TCAAACCGGCTTGGCTGGTGTTCGCGCAGACGGCCATCATGCAATTCTTGGTGGCAGCGTTCATCTCGCTTGTCGTTCACCTTGCCGTGAAGATTGCCAATAACCCTACGCTTGGAATCGTGTTCGTATGTGCCCTGATGGGGGTGACGATGGTTCCCGGGTATTACGGAAGATCCATCGCTTTACGTGAGTTCGCCCTGTTGAATCCCCTTACGTATGCGAACACTGAGTTGACCGTCGGCGCCTATAGCCCGTACCCGACAACGCAGATAGTGAATCTGCCTGGACTTTGCTTCGAGCGTGGCGCGATTGCCCTCGTATGCGCAATCGGGATCGAGGTGCTGGCAATTAGCCTGCTTTGCGTTGCTGGAAAGAGCGGCTGCGCGTGCCCGATATCCCCGATTTGTCTTGAGAGAGGTTCCTTCACTGCATCGAGAACGGCAACTCGTTCGAGCGCTTGTGCCTCCGCCGTTGCATACGTAAGAACGATGGGGAAACTGCTCCTGCGTTCTCCTACCCTCGCCGTATGCGCGATTGCAATGTCGACGACGATGCTGGCCCCGGCTCTGGTCGAGATGTTTCCTGACGCTGATAACGTTTCCGCTGTTCGGTATAGGGATGGGGAGCTCCGTTCAATAGATCGGTATCTAGAGCAGAACGCTGCGAATATGGACGTCGAGGGCAAAGCGGCCCTGGAAGACATGCGGGATGCTCTTTCGGGTTTCGTGTACGCGCCTATGCCTGCGGAGGGGTTTCGAAGCCTTGCGACGTACGAGCGCGCTCGAGGTGAGCTGGGCGCGGCAGATGCGACTCTCCTGCAATCGATCGGAATCGAGCCGGAGACTCCTTCTCGTGCGGAGGCGCGCGCCCTTCTGCTTGAGTCGATCGCGAGCTTGCCGGACCCCAAGGTTTACGAGTTAAGTACGAAGATGCCCCCATTAATCCTCCTTTCGTATCTCCAGGCAGCGCTTCCCTCCTTATTTTTGCTGTTGCCCGTGGTTGTCACATCGCTCGCGTGTACCCACCTGCAGTGTCGTTCCCTTCTGGTTCTCCAGATCCCCGCAACAGCGCATGTGCGTTTTCTGACGGCTGTTGCGCTGGCTCTCCTGCTTGGCTTGGTGCTGCTTTTGGTGTCGATGGTTCCCGCTGTCGTTGTGTCCGTGATTAAGAACGGTGCGGGTGGATCGGAGTATCCCGTCGCTCTCATTCGGGCGGGAGCTTCGACAACGTCCACGGTGGGGGAGGCGGTGTTGTGCAGTATTCCGTTGCTGGTCATGGCATACGGCGTGATTTCCGTCGTCGCTGCGTTGACAGCAGCGATTAGCCGCAACCCCGTTGTCACCGGAATGGTTTGCGCGGTTCTCTTGGTGTTGGGTTCGTTGAGCGCTCATGTTGAAAGCGTGGGCATGGGCGTCGCGCTGCTGGCTCCATTCGCCTCGTTTGATCCCGCTTCCCAGGTGGGGACGATTGGGTTCCTTGGGCGAGGGACGAACGCGATGCCTTTTGGAGAGGTCGTCGGCGCATCGGGCGCTCTGCTGGTGGTCTTGGGCGCCGTATCTCCGTTGATGGTGCGCCTGAGTGTTCCAAAGATCGAAAGGGGATGATCTCGATGATTGACCTTCAAACGCTGACGATCTCTTATGGAAAGAAGGTGCTCGTAGATTCGGTGAACGCTGAGTTTGCCCCGGGTACGGTCTACGGTCTCGTCGCTCCGAACGGGCATGGAAAGACGACGTTGCTGCGTGCGATGGCAGGTTTGCCGGGTCCTCGCGTGGACGGGAGCATCGTTCTGGATGAGGTGCAGGGTACGGGTGCGAGAGAGGTCCGTTCTATGATCTTCTATGCACCTGGTGAGGGGACGCTGCTGTATCCCGGATTGCGTGCGGAAGATCACCTCAAGATGGTTTGCGATATGTGGCCGCATGCTCGCGATATCGAAGAGATAGTGGAACAAACGCAGATAGGCGAGTTCGCGAAGATGAGGATCCGCACTCTGAGCCAGGGCATGAAGCAGCAGCTTACCCTGGCGATTGCGTATGCGACGGGCGCGCGGTACCTTCTATTAGATGAGCCCATGAACGCGCTCGACCCCAGCAGGGTGGACTTGCATTCCGAGATTCTCAGGAAGCTGGCCGATTCTGGTACGTGCATCATCATGTCATCCCACATCTTGGATTCGGTCGATAGGCTGTGCGATGAGATTCTGTTTTTGAAGGATGGGAGGCTCATTAGAAGCATTCCGCAAGATGATGCTGCGCCGAAGTCTCCTGGATCCCATTTCGCAAAGCCTGCCGGACGCGCCGAGGGTGCGCTAAGCACGTATCGGCGACTCTACGAAAAGGGCGGGTAGAAATGCAAGTTAAAAATCTATGTGGTCAATATAATACCGTTGAACCAGCGTATCGATACCG
>CALLRY010000132.1:0-1829 GCA_938014285.1 uncultured Collinsella sp.
GTTGCGGGCTAGTTAGATCGCGGACTCAAACTATGCTGCGCTTCGAAGTCCTTCATGTACGAGGCCAGTGCCTGCACGTCTTCCATGGTTACGGCGTTGTAGACGCTGGCGCGCATGCCGCCTACCAGACGATGGCCCTTGACGTTTTGAATCTGGTGCTCGGCCGCGCCTGCGACAAAGGCCGCGTCGAGTTCGGCGTCGCCGGTGCGGAAGGTGACATTGGCGATGGAGCGGCTGTCGGCCTGCGTGGTGCCATGGAACAGCTCGCTGTGCTCGAGCAGGTCGTAGAGCAGGTTGGCCTTGGCCCAGTTGCGCTCGGCCATGGCGGCAAGTCCGCCGGTCTCCTCGACCCAATGGAACACCTTGCCGCACACGTAGATGCCAAAGGTGTTGGGCGTGTTGAGCATGGAGCCCTTGGCGGCCTGGGTCTTAAGGTCCATGTACTGCGGCGTCTGCGCAAAAGCGGGGCCATCTGCGATGAGGTCGTCGCGCACGATGACCACGGTCACACCCGCGGCGCCGGCGTTTTTCTGAGCGCCGGCGTAGATGAGCCCGTAGCGTTCGACGTCGAGCGGCTGCGACAAAAAGCAGCTCGAGACATCGGCGACCAGCGGTACGTCGCCGCAGTTGGGCAGCTCGTGGTACATGGTGCCAAAGATGGTGTTGTTCTGGCAGATGTAGACGTAGTCGAGCCCGTCGCCCGCGGCCTCGGCGGCAATGCGCGCGTTGATGTCGGCCATGTCGGGGATGCGGTCGAAGTTGGTGTCCTCGGAGCTCGCGAGCAGCACGGCCTCGCCGTACTTGGCGGCCTCCTTGTATGCCTTGTTGGCAAAGTTGCCGGTCACGACGTAGCCGGCGCGGTCGCGGTGCATGAGGTTCATCGGGATGCCCGCAAACTGCAGCGTGGCGCCGCCCTGCAAAAACAGGACACGGTAGTTATCCGGGATGCTCAGCAGACGGCGCAGTGTTGCCTCGGCGTCGTCGATGATCTGCTGGTACATGCTAGATCGATGGCTCATCTCGAGCACGGACATGCCGCAACCGCGGTAGTCCATCATCTCGTCGGCGATCTCGGCGAGCACGCTTGTAGGCAGCGCGGCCGGGCCAGCTGAGAAGCCATCTTCTAGTTCCCCCTCGTAGTCGTTTGAACGTTCGGGATACTTTAGCACAGTGGAGCGCCAGGCGCGACCGTATCACGGTAAAACTCGACTGCGCCGCTATGATTTATAGGATGGTTACATGGGGGAGGGGTGCTTTACTCCTCAGGCAAATCCAAATCTGCGAGCGAAGGCATGAGGCTTTCTAGGCGCTTGATCTCTTCGTCGCAAATTAGCTACCTCCTGCCCGCTACGACGCGAGCGTGGCGATGACGGCTTCGTCGCCGGCGTATATTAGGGTGTTGCCGTCGGGGATGATCGTTTGGCCTTCGCGCTTGAGCATCACCACAATAAACGGATGCTTGCCTTGCGGCACATCGCGCAGGCGCTGGCCGGCCAGGCGACCGTGGGGCGTCACGGTGACCTCGCGCAGCGTAACCTCGGCACGCTCTTCAAACGTCGGGGCAGCCATCACCAATAGGTCGCCTTCCTCAATTACGGTATCGCCGTTGGGCAACACCGGGTGCGCACCGTCGCGCAGTACCAGGACCACCAGCATGTCCGTCGCGCTGCCAATATCGGCGAGCGAGCGTCCGGCAAACGGATGTCCAGCGCCCACCTTGAGCTTTACAAATGACATGCCGTCTTCGTCGCGGTAGTCGTTAAAGGTGCGGCGCACGTCGCCGGTCGCATCGATCATATCGAGCTTCTTTGCCACCGCCGGCAGCAGCG
>CALLRY010000133.1:0-3772 GCA_938014285.1 uncultured Collinsella sp.
GTCCTCCTTGTCTGTCGGTGACATCACGGCGCCGCGGGTTGTTGGAGCGTTGTTTGTTTTGGCGGCGGATGTCTTTGTGTGCTGTGCGGCGATACCTCCGTTCATCGCTTGTGGCCGTTGCGCGGCCGTGCCCCAACGGGTTCCTTACTTATAGATATGCCCCAGCTTGTGCTGCCCGGGAGTCTCGAAAGGTGGGCCATATGTCCCATGTTTGCGTGTGCGGGCTTGCCGCAAGGTGGGCCTGGCGCTGGGCAAGCGTGCGGCTTGGTTGATGCTCCCAATGTTGCGCAACAGCGATGCCGGCTTGAGGTTTTAGACTTGGCTGTGACAAAAGCTAAACCATGAAAGGTCGAACGATGTTCTGTCAAAAATGCGGACAGCAAGTGCCTGATGGATCGACGTTTTGTATGCATTGCGGGGCGTCGCTTGCGGGTGGCTCCGCGCCGACGCCCGCGGCTGCTGCTCCGACTTCTGCGCCCACGGCCGGTCCGGGCCTGACCCAGTCGATGCCGCCGGTCGCGCCCACGCCTCAAAAGCCTAAGAGCAAAGCTCCGATTGTCGTCGCGGTGGCGTGTGTCGCCGTGGTACTCCTCGGGGGTGGCGCGGTGTTTGCGCTCACGATGCTTAACGGGTCCAAGAGCTCCGACACGCAGATTTCGGTGATCGATACCGGGTCTTCTGACGAGAAAGATTCTTCTGCCAAGAAGAAGGATGACAAGTCCAAGGCCAAGGAGTCTTCGTCGTCCGATGATGAGGCCGTTCCCGAGGACGAGTCGGCATACTACGGTTCGGGCGATTCGGACGATTACCTGACCGACGTGCATGCGTACACGAACGACATGCATCCTTATAGCATGTCGATTCCCAACCGTTTTGAGATGGAAGATACTCCCAGCGGCAGCAGCACAAGGTACGAGGATCCGGAGACGGGTTTTGTGATTAACCTGTTTGGCTACGTCAACATTAACGACGAAACTGCACACGAGATGTTCGTCGATGCGGACACCTCGGGCAAGGCCGACCTCTATACCGCAGAGGGCGACAACTGGTACGTGGTTTCGTGGCGCGAGGGCGACATGATTACGTACACAAAGACGATTGTCACGGATTCGACGGTCGCCACGGCGTCTCTGGAATACTCGACCGCGAACAGCGACATGGGGTCGAAGATTATCGACACGCTGCTGCCGACATTCCAGGTGGACTAGGCATCCGTGCCTATAACCGGCAATCGGAAACGCCGATAGCCAGAGCTCCTGATCTGTTACCGCCTATGGATTACCCGCCTTTACTGTACGCGCAAGTGACTCGTAAGGGTGGGCCATGTGCCCCGTGTTTGGTGCGGTGGGGCGGAGCGTGGCCGGGGCTGCGAATCTTGACGACGGACGCAGCCGGTTTGTCATCGTGGGTGCCTCGCCACAGCTTTTTGTGCAAAAAGGGGTCCGAACCTTTTGCGGTGCGGACCCCTTTGCGTTGCAACAAGTTGCTGCGGCGTGTTTCGAAGTTGAAATTACTTGCGAACCTTAGACGCGACAGCGCTGGCGGCAAAGCAGACAATCGCCATAACACCCATTGCAGCGATGACGCTGGAAGTGCCGTCACCCGTTTTGGGCAGAGCCTGCTCGTTTGCCTTGGTCTTATTTGCAGGCTTGCCGGCAGGCTTGTTGTCGGAAGGCTTGGGCGCGGGCTCGTCCTTCTTCCACTGGGCGAACAGCGTCACAGGAGCGGAAAGCTCAACCGTAACGCCCGCGGCATAGCTTGTGCCGGAGCCATTCTTTGCGGTGTTCCAGCCCACGAAGGAGTAGCCCTTGCGCACCGGCTGCTCGGCCGTAACCTCGGCTTCGGTGACGCACTTAACGGGTGCGAATTCGGCAGCCTGCTCATCCTCGGAGCCGTTCAGGTCGTAGGAGAGATCGTAGGCCTTCTCCACGAAATCAGGCTTGACGAAGCCGCAGTACTTGCACTTAGGGGTCCCCGTGCGAGTCCAAGTACCGGCATTGTCAGAGGCCCACTCGGTGTAGGCGACATCGTAGGCGTTGTCATGCTCGCCGTCGGTGTAGCTGTGGGTTTTCTTCTCGCCTTTGAACGTCTCGCCTTTTTTGGACCACACGAGAGTGCCGTCAATCTTGACATCGGTACGGCCGGTGTTGTTGCCCGACTTGCCACCAAAGCCAAAGAGCTGCGAGCAGGTGGTCCTGTCGCGCGCAGCCGTGACGGTATTATTGCCAGTAATGTTGAGGATGAACTTGTGGTCCCCCATAAGAGAGTCGTTGATATTCAACGCCTGCTTGTCTTTGTCGCCATTCGAGTTGAACGTGCAATTATTCACGTTAACGGTGATGTCCTGCGTGCTGGCTTCTCTGTAGACGTTGATGACCTTACCGGTTGCGTTAAAGGTGCAGGTGTCAAACGTCATGACCGGCGAGCTGTAGGTCCATAGGGAATAGTCTCCATCAGGGGCGTTGAACGTAGTGCTGTTGAACTCAGCGGAGGTGTAGCCCCAGTAGAACGTCTTGCCGTTAATGACACAATGGTCAACGACAGTCTTATTGGCGCGGATGAAGCCAAGGTAGTCTGCGTTGCCGGAACGCAGCGTCATCTTCTCGAACGTTACAGTGCCGGCGCCATCGAAGGAATAGTCGCCGTTGTACTCGGTGCCAAAGTTGGCGGGATCGGGCACGAGTGCGCCGATGTTCCATGCGGTTTTATCGTTTCCCTGGCCCACAAAGGTGAGGTCCTTGTCCTTGGTGTGGCCCACGGAGCTCACGCCGTAGAGGGTGTAGTTGCCCTCGCCGAGCTTGATGGTGTCGCCGCTTTCCGCCTCGGCGGTGGCGGTGGCAAGATCGTTGTAGCTTGCACCGGTGCGGGCATTGGTGATCGTGCTGGTAGCGCCGTCTGCAAAAGCAGGCGACGCGAGGCCTATCAAGACAAACGCAGCGGTAACAAACGCAGCGATCGCACGATATGCCGTTCTGGTTAACGACTTCATGCTGACACTCCTTTTATTCCGGTTTTAGCCAACATATATAGTTTAGATTCTGTAAATTTTTTTCCGAGCGTGTTAAAAATTAGATTGCCGATAAGTTATAACCACACAGTAAAAACACAGGAATTTGTAAAATGTTGCAAGTGTTTTTGCAACAAAATTGCGTCAGCGACAGCATTTTGGGCGGTTGCAACGCTCCCGCCTCTTGGGTGGATCGCTTGCCGACTGCGCGACGGTGCCACTTTAGGTGGATTTTTCTATTGCCGGCAATCGAAAACGGCGATAGCCGAGGCTCCTGACAGCCGCTTTCTTATGGGTTAGACTGGGCTTCGAAAAATCCGATGAATGGGACAACTGCCTCCTGGCATCGTTGCCCCATTTTTATTTTGGCGTGTTATGGCCTCGACTGCCGGCACGCCAGATAGAGGTGTTCCGATGAGCCAAGAGATGATGGACAAAACCTGCCGAGGGTTTGCCGAGGCGTTGGCTGCACGCGAGCCTGTTCCCGGCGGCGGCAGCGTCAGTGCGTTTGTGGGAGCGCTGGGCGCCTCGCTTTGTGGGATGGTCGCTCGCTATGGGGCGACCAATCCTGCTCTTGCCGATCGTGCAGACGATCTGACGCGTGCATTTGCCCAAGCGGATGAGTTAGCGCAGGAGCTTGTGGGTCTGGTCGCCGAGGATGTTCGCGCCTACGGGCAGGTGTCGGCAGCGTATGGTATTCCGCGTGAGGACCCGACGCGTGCGGCTGCAATTCAGGATGCGTTGCACGTGGCCGCCATGCCGCCA
>CALLRY010000134.1:0-6504 GCA_938014285.1 uncultured Collinsella sp.
CCCGTCTCCCCCGCCGCAACCACACGCTGCGTCCAAGCCGGCATGGCAGCTTGTTCGGTCTGCAAGGCAGGCTCGTTCTGTGCAATCTGCTCATGCTGCATCAGCGACAACTCGCCGCACCCGGCAAAGCCCTCAACTTCGTCGAGTTCATCCGCCAGATTCACGCCGTGCACGTATCCCATATCTACAGCCGGGGAGTCGCCAGCATGCTGTGCCGGCCCTCCAGCGTCATCGTATACAAGGGGGTTCCGGGGGCGCCGACCATGCTCGGCTTCCGCTTTTCCATAATCATCAACACGCGGGCCTCTTGTAGCGCGAGGCGCCCCGGGTTCCCTATCAACAAAAGCATCGGGCTCAATCGTCATGCGCCGATCGGAATCAACCGCTCCCTCGCCCGCGCGCCCGTTGCCGCATATACTGTGCGCAGCGATGACCTCGGTCGCCCCCGCGCGAAACAGTCCCTCGATATCCGACGGATCGAGCGCTTCTATCAACACGACCACGCGACTCACGCGGCCTTCGGCCGTCAGGCGCGCAACAGTCTTGCGCACATCTTCGATATCAAACAGAGACGCCGCGATGATGGCAGCCCCGCGGCGCGACGGAAACGCCCGCGCCATGGAAACCAGCCCGTCCAGGTCACCCACGCGAAGCACCTGTGCACCCGCATCACGGCCCTCGACTTCCTGCTGCAACAGCCCGTAATCGCCGCACGCGCAGCACGCAAGCCAGATCGCCTTCATCACTCGTCGCCTCCGCTCTTTTTGCCGCGCGCCGTGGCGGGAATCGTCAAGCTGACCGTTCCCTTGCCCGAGGCTCCCAGCAGTTCCTTGACGTCTTCGGGGTCAGCCGCCAGCGTCACCCATTCGATCTTGCCCTCGCGCGTGGCACCGGAATTCTCACTGGTATCGATCACGTGCGCGCCGCACAGTCGATCGGTTACGCCATCTTTTTGCACGTACACGTCCACATAGCTGCCCACGCCCGTGGCACCGCCGACCGAGTGCTCGGCATCGACCGCCACCGAAACGGCGACCTTGCCCTTAGGCACCTCGAGCTTGTGGCTCTCGGCCTTGGTGTAGACATTGCAGATCACGGCGTTTTTGGGAATACGCGAAGTCGTCACGTCGCCGCGCACCTGGCGCAGCTCGGTCGCCGCGTCACGCGGCAGCAGGCTCGTCAGCCATTCCTGGGTTATGACATTGGTCTCATCGAGGGTCTCGCCCACATCGATATCGCGCGCCGCGACGCATACCTCGACGCGATCGCCACCGTACTTGGCCAAGGTCTCAGCCTGGACCTGTTCGGCTTGCGAGCGGATCGACGAGCCGTAAACCATGCAGAGCAGAGCAGCGAGCACGCCCGCGACCAGACTGATGGCGATGCGCTTGCTCTTGTTCACGGCCGCTCCTCTCATGGCAGTGCCGGGCGAATGCCCGTACCACCATTGTCTGGGCGGTCAGAGTGCAAAGCGGTGCAATCGCGATCTTGGTTTTCGATGTCAAACCAATCGCTGACCAAAAGCTGACCAGCCCGTCAAGCTCGTGGCAAAGTTTTGGTCAGCACGTCAGCAAACTGCATGTTTCGAGGCTTTTCCGCAGCAAAAAAGCCGTCTCCCGACCAGTTGGGAGACGGCTGTCATAGGAAAAATCAATTACAGATGGACATCGGGATCGAGCATTTGAGCGCTCACGCGCATGGATGACGCCAAGTTTTGGAACGTTTCCAGACGCAGACTGTCGATCTGCCCGGCGTCCTCGGCCTCGCGAACGGCGCAACCCGGCTCATGGGTATGTGTGCAATCGCCAAACCGGCACGCGCGCGATGCCTCGACAATCTCGGGGAAGGCGCGCGCCAGACCCCGCTCGTGACCCACGAGCGGTAGGCTGCGCAGGCCCGGGGCATCGGCGATCACACCGGCGTCGCCCGGCAGCGCCACCATCACGCGCGCGACGGTAGTGTGACGGCCCTGGTCGTCGCGTTCGCGCACACCGCCGGTCGCCAACGTATCGTGGCCCAGCAGTGCATTGAGCAGCGTCGACTTGCCGGCACCCGACTCGCCCAGAATCATGGCGCAGCTCCCGGCAGGCACGCAGACACGGACCTCGTCCAGGCCGCGGCCCTCAGCAGAGGACGTCACGATCACGCGCACGTCCGGACCCACCAGGCGGCGCACGCGGTCCAGATCGCGCTCGAGCTCCTCGGCATCGCAGCGGTCAGCTTTGGTGAGCACCACCACCGGCTCGGCATCGCAGTCGAGCGCCAACACCAGCGAGCGCGCCACGCGGTCGAGCAGCACCTCACCGGCACCGAGCGCCTGCACGATTAGCACGCTATCCACGTTGGAGCAGAGCACCTGACGCTCTCCGCGGGCACGGCCGCGCCAACGCTCAAAGCTCGTACGGCGCGGCAGAACGCACTCAATCACGCCCATATCGTGCCCGGGAGCGCGGCGCACCGCCGCACGGTCGCCCACGGCGGGCAGCAGCACCTCGTCCTCGCCGCGCGACTTGGCAAACCCCACGGCATGCTCGGCACGAAAGGTATCGTCGGCCGTCACCACCAGCGGAAACCCGCGATCTAAGCGCACCACGGCGCCAAGCTGCATCTGCTCGGGCTCCTCAGCATGTGCGCAGAAATCATCAAAGGCAGTCTGCTGGGTTTCATCGACTGGCAGGTCATCAAACGCCGGAACGTCCTGCAGCGCGTCAAGCCCCGGCACGCTTGCCAGCAGCTCCTCAGCAGATACGGGAGCCTCGGTCGCGAGCTTCCGACGACGATCACGCTTAGCCCGCGCCCCCGTCGTCTTTTTCTTCGCCTTAGCCTTAGCCTTGCCCACAAGCGCCTCCCAGCACCATAAATCACAACTGAGCAGGTATTTTAAATCAAAAAGAGCTGGCCGGGCAAAGCCCTAAATCAAAAAGAGCCGGTCGAGCAAACGCTCGATCGGCTCACAAACTTTCCCTCAGCCCTTTATCATCCGCGCGGGAGAAAAGCCAGCAAGGATACCGCAGGGCCCGCCCCGGAAGCCCTTTCTCCCGAACGATCCCGCAGCGCGAAGCGCGAGGACCAGTGAGGGAGAAAGGGCGTGGGGCGGGCCCGGACAGGTTAACTTACTCCTTCTCGACCGCGCGCATGATCGCCTTGTAGATCTCCATCAGCGGGATGATCAGGAAGGCCAGGCCCAGCGCGGCAAGAACGCCCTTGAGCTCAAGCGTCACAGGGCCAAAGAACATCTCGGCAAGCGTCGGCTGCACGGTCACGATCACCGTCAGCACCAGTGCCAGCGCGGCGGAAGCCCACAGCCACTTGTTCTGCTTCTTCATGGTGAACAGCGACGCACGACGGCTGCGCATATTGAAGCAGTGGAAAATCTCGACCATGTTGAGCGTGATGAACGCCATCATCACGCCTTCCTCGTCGGCATTGCCGGCGATCATATCGGCGATGTGGATGTAGCCCGTGTCAAAGTACACGCCCACAAAGAAGCTCGCCAGCACCAGCACGGTGATGATCAGGCCCTGGACCACGCAGTCCAGACCCATATTGCCGGCAAAGACTCCGTCCTTGGCGTTGCGCGGCTTACGCTTCATGATGTCGCCCTCGGCATCCTCCATGCCCAGCGCGAGCGCGGGGAAGCAGTCGGTGACCAGGTTCACCCACAGCAGCTGCACCGGCTGGAAGATGGTAAAGCCGATGAGCGTGGCGATAAACACCGAGAACACCTCAGCAAGGTTGGCCGAAAGCAGGAACTGGATGACCTTGCGGATGTTGTCGTAGATGCGGCGACCCTCTTCACAGGCACCGATGATGGTGGCGAAGTTGTCGTCGGCGAGCACCATGTCGGCGACGTTCTTGGTGACGTCGGTGCCGGTGATGCCCATACCGACGCCGATGTCGGCGCGCTTGATGGACGGGGCGTCGTTGACGCCGTCGCCGGTCATGGCGACGATCTGGTCGCGCGACTTCCAGGCCTCGACGATGCGCGTCTTGTGCTCGGGCTGGACGCGGGCGTACACGCCGTAGTCCTCAATGTGCGCGTCGAGCTCCTCGTCGCTCATGCGGTCGAGGTCGGCACCGGTAATGGCCTGGCTGCGATCGGCGACGATGCCAAGCTGCTTGGCGATGGCCACGGCGGTGTCGATGTGATCGCCCGTGATCATGACGGTGCGGATGCCAGCGTCGTGCGCCTCGCGGATAGCGTCGGCCACCTCGGGACGGACCGGGTCGATCATGCCGGACAGGCCGCAGAATACCAGGTCGTGCTCGAGCGCGGCGGGGCTGCAGTCGGCCGGGACCTCGGTGTAGGTGCAGCTTGCCAGCGCCAGTACGCGCAGGGCCTCGTCGGCCATGGCCTTGTTGGCGGCCACGAGCTCGGCGCGACGCTCCTCGGTCAGGGGGACGACCTTATCGCCGTCGTAGATATGGGTGCACAGGCCGATCACCACGTCGGGCGCGCCCTTGGTGTACTGCTCATACTCGCCGTCCAGGGTCTCGACGACCACGGACATCATCTTGCGGCCCGAGTCAAACGGGGCCTCACCCACACGCGGGTGCTCGGCGGTCAGGCCGGTGAGCCCCGCCTTGCCGGCGTCGTTGACGAGCGCGCACTCAGTCGGCTCACCCACGGCCTCGCCCAGCTCCTCGTCCCACTGGGCGTCGGAGCACAGCGCCATGCCGGCCAGGAACTTCTCCTTAGGCGCAGCGAGCTCGTGCTTGACGACAGTCATCTTGTTTTGGGTAAGGGTACCGGTCTTGTCCGAGCAGATGGTCTGCGTGCAGCCAAGGGTCTCGACGGCAGAGAGCTTGCGGATAATCGCCTGGCGCTTGGCCATTTTGGTCACGCCGAGCGAAAGCACGATAGTCACGACGGCAACCAGGCCCTCAGGGATGGCGGCGACGGCAAGCGAGACAGCGACCATAAAGGTATCGAGCAGCGCGGTCGGGTCGGTGAGAACGTTGCCCACGCCGTGGCGGATGATGTCGACGCCAAAGATGACGACGCAGATGACGATAACCATGATAGTGAGGATGCGGCTGAGCTCGGCAAGCTTCACCTGCAGCGGCGTGAGCTCTTCCTTGGCCTCGGCCAGGGCGCCGGCGATCTTACCCATCTCGGTGTTCATGCCGGTACCGACTACGACGGCGCGGCCACGGCCGTACACCACGGTGGAGCCCATGTAGCACATGTTCTTGCGGTCGCCGAGCGGCACGTCGTCGGTGCCGGCGGCGAGCTCGATCACGTTGGCATGCTTCTCGACAGGCACGGACTCGCCGGTAAGGGCGGCCTCCTCGATCTTCATCGTGGCGCTCTCGAGCACGCGGCAGTCGGCCGGGACGGAGTCGCCCGCCTCGAGCATGATCACGTCACCGGGCACGAGCTCGGCGCTCGGCAGGTGCACGAGCTTGCCGTCGCGCAGCACCTTGGACTGCGCCGCGCTCATCTCCTGCAGGGCCTCGAGAGCCTCCTCGCTTTTAGCCTCCTGGACCACGCCCAGCACCGAGTTGACGATAACGACGAACATGATGATGGCGACATCGGCAAAGTCCGCCTCGCCCTTGACCATGCCCGTGAGCGCGCTGATGACGGCGGCAACGATCAGCATGATGACCATGGGGTCGGCCATCTGCTCAAAGAAGCGCTTCCACAACGGCGTCTTCTCGGCTTCCTCGAGCTTGTTAGGGCCTGTCTTGGCGAGGCGCGACGACGCCTCGTCGTTGCTCAGGCCGAGGTCCTCATCGACACCTTGGTCGCTGAGTACCTCCGCCGCGGCGGACAGGTATTCCTTTTGCATATAGAGTCCCCTCCTGGGATTCGGGCCACTCAGCAGATTGATGCCCGATCATAATTCCCAGGAGAAGGGCAAGGGCTCATCAAGGCTGCCGTGCTGAGCGGCAGTTGATAGTGGAGCTATGGTACCCCAAAGCGGCGCGTCTAGCCAAAACATTCCAATTGGAAACACGGCTCGAGTGCAACGATGCAGACCGTATGATGTTCGACATTGATAAAACGTTTTTTCTTCGGTGCATCATCAAACTGAAATATCGCCCAGATAGCAGCGGTTAGAACGGTTGGTAAAGTTTTTGCATATACCGTTTATTCGCAAAAAATGAACTTCTAATTCGGCATACGGTCGATTTTTTGGGGTATTCGGTCGGCATTTCGTTATAATCATCTCAGTTTTATTTCTTATGGTTTATCTATCAGCGCAAGACGATGTCAGATGGAGGTCTGAATGTACAAGCGCACCAAGATTGTATGCACCATGGGTCCCGCCTGCGATAGCGACGAGACCATCCGTGAGATGATCAAGGCGGGCATGAACGTCGCCCGTTTTAACTTCTCGCACGGATCCTACGACGAGCATCACGGTCGCATCGAGCGCGTCCGTCGTATTTCCAAGGAGCTCGGTCTGCCCGTCGGCATCCTGCTCGACACCAAGGGCCCCGAGGTCCGCACCGGCCTTCTGGTCGACGGCAAGAAGGTTGCCGTCAAGACCGGCG
>CALLRY010000135.1:0-10601 GCA_938014285.1 uncultured Collinsella sp.
TTATCGAAGCCCAGCACCACATCGCGCACGTTGCCGGGAATATCGGGCACATCGATACCCAGCACGGTGGCGCCATAGTCCATAATGCGAACGCAGATCTCGGGCCCGTTGAGGGTATAACGATGAACGGAGGTGCCGCACGGCGCGGTGCCGAAAAGCTCGGAAGTGATCATTTGGTTCCTAACATCGAGGTATTTCGGACAAACTGTAGCGCGAACAGGTGAGATTATCACTACACCCCACTAAAGCAGGGGGTATTTTTCTCAAAAAAGTGATGATTGGAGCTGTGCGGGTGTTCATTTTTGACGCGCACGAGTCTGATACAATTTGTTCGTTACTGTTTGAATGATATGCGCGCAAAGAACGGCGAGGATTCATCGTGATTAAGGCAGAGCGACAGGATAAGGTTCGTCAGCTGCTCGAAGAGCAGGGCACGGTTTCGGTCAAGGAGATTTCGGATGCGCTGGGCGTTTCGGATATGACGATTCGCCGCGACCTCGAAGAACTTGCGAGCCTGGGCGAGATCGAGCGCGTGCACGGTGGCGCCCGTAGCGCACAGGGACGTCCCCATGCTATGTTGCGCCATGAGTATTCGCACAGCGAAAAGCGCACTAAGCATGCCGAGGAAAAGCTGCAGATTGCGCGCCGTGCTGTGGAGCTTATCGAGGAGGGCTCGACCATCTTTTTGGGTACGGGCACTACGGTGGAACAGATGGCCTCGATGCTGCCGGCGTGTCGCCTGCGCATTGTGACCAACTCGCTTTCGGTGTTTAACCTGCTCGAGTCGCGCGAAGACTGCGACCTGTGCCTCGTGGGCGGTATGTACCGTCGCCGCACCGCCGCTTTTGTGGGGCCAACGGCCGAGGATACCCTGCGTGCGTTGGGCATCGACGCGGCGTTTATCGGCGCCAACGGCATTCTGGATGGCGACGTATCTACGTCCAACATGGACGAGGGCCGTATCCAGCAGCTCGCCTTTAGCAAGGCCGACTCACGCTATCTGATCGCCGATTCCAGCAAGATCGGCAAGCGCGACTTCTACACCTTCTGTCGCTTGGACAGCCTGGATGCCGTGGTGTGCGAACCGGGTATCGCCGCCGAGAATCGTGCCGCCATCGAGGAACACACGCAGGTCATCTGCTAGCTTAGGTATTACAGATCTAGATATTTCGAACCGGGTGCCCCCGTTCATCTCAATCTGTAACAATTGGGGCCGAAAATCCCTGCTAGATGTTACAAATCGAGACAAACGGCCTGCTCGGGTCGAGCCAAAACAAAAAAGCCGCATGCGAACCCGTGGAGGATTTCACATGCGGCCGACAGGGGGTATGCGGCTTGAATTAGGCCATGAGCAGGCCGGTTTCCGCGACGTTCTTGTACCAGTACGCGCTCGCCTTGGGATAGCGCTTCTGGGTCTCGAAGTCGATGTAGAACAGGCCGTAGCGCTTGTTGTAGCCGTTGGTCCAGGAGAACTGGTCCTGCAGCGACCACACAAAGTAACCGTCGACGTTTACGCCGCCGTCGATTGCCTTGAGGATCCATGCGAGATGCTGACGCATATAGTCGATGCGAGGGGCATCGTCGATAAAGCCGTCCTCAAAGTCGTCCTTATAGCCCATGCCGTTCTCGGTGATGTATATCTTCTTGTAGTTGGGGTAATCGTTCTTAATGCGGAGCAACAGGTCGTACAGGCCCTCGGGATAGATGATCCAGTCCCAATCGGTGGTGGGAACGCCTTCGCGCACGCATGACTCGCCCACGCCCTTGAGGAACCAGCGCGAGGAGCCCTTGTCGCCGGTGCCATTGTGGTTGATGTCGTTTTCGCCCTCGGCGGCACGCAGGAACTGGCACTTGTAGGTGTTGACGCCCAGGCAATCGTTGTAGGGGAGCGCGGCGGTCAGCGCGGCGATGTCCTCGTCGCGGACGTCGAGCTCGCCGCCGGCGATATGGGCCAGCTTGGTCGCGGCCTCCATGGTGTCGGCTGCATAGTGGCCGCGGAAGGTGGCGTCGAGTACCCAGCGGTTGTTGATGACGTCGGCCATACGAGCCGCCTCGCAGTCGGCAGCGCTGTTGGGATCGAGGGGATACTTGGGCTCCAGGTTCTGGACAATGCCGATCTCGCCCTCAAAGCCGCCCTCATGGAAGGCGACGACAGCCTTGGCGTGGGCCACCATCATGTTGTGCATGAGCTGGAAGGCCTTGTCCAGGCGGTACTTCTCGCCGTGCGGCCAGTTGCCGACGATAAAGCTGCCCTCGGCGGTTGCGGGAATCTCGTTAAAGGTAAACCAGTGCTTGACCTCGGTGAACTCGGCAAAGCAGAACTTGGCGTACTCGACAAAGGCGTCGATCGTCGTGCGCGTCAGGAAACCCTCGCCGCCGTTCTGGTAAAAGGCCTCGGGCGTATCAAAGTGATCGAGCGTGACGTAGGGGATAACGCCAGCTTTGTTGCAGGTGGCGAAAAGCTCGTGATAGAAAGCGACACCCTCGGGGTTAATCTCGCCGGTGCCACTGGGGAAGATGCGGCTCCAAGCGATGGAGACGCGAATGCCGTTAATGCCGAAGCGCTGGCACAAGTCGATATCGACCGGATATTTGTTGTAGAAGTCGCTTGCGGGGTCGGGGGAGAAGCGACCCTGAGCAGCCAGGAAATCGTCCCAGGGCACTTTGCCCTTGCCGTGCGTGCGGGTCTCACCCTCAACCTGGTAAGCGGCGGTGGCGCCGCCAAACACAAAGCCGTCGGGGAACTGCATGGGGTTGGTCATGAGTCATCCTTTCTGTGGGATACGAATAGGGAGAGGTGCCCGAACTGGGGATCCGGGCACCAACAGAGGAAGGAACTAGTCGAGGTTCTCGCGGAGCCACTTGATGGCGCCAGCGGGGTCGCGAGTAAGGTCGATATATTCCTTACCGCGCGGGGCGAGCAGCTTAATGCCCAGGCGATCGGTGTCGGCCTTCATGTCGTTGTAGTAGCTACGAACCTGCGGGGCGAGCACGATGACGTCGTACTGATCCATGATGGCAGTGTGCTGGCCATAAGCACCGGCAGAGGAAGCGATGTTCTCTCCGGTCTGTGCGGCACCTTCCTTGATGGCGTTGGCAAGCATGGCAGAGGTGCCGGCGCCGGCGCACAGGACGAGGACCTTCAGGCCGTCGACGTCCTTCTTAGCGGATGCGTCGGCGGCAGGCTCGGGCTGATCGGCGACAGGCTTGCTTTCGGCGGCAGCGGCGGTCGTCTCGACGGAAGCGGTGGCCTGCTCGACAGCGGGCGCAGAGGCGTCGGCGGCGATGGCAGCGGCACCATTGGACTCGAGACCCAGCTCGGCGGCGCGCTCGGCCTCCTGGTCGCAGAGCAGCTTATCGTATGCCTTCAAGAACGGCAGGTAGATGATGGCGTCCAGTAAGATGATGATCGCGACAAATACCAGGGCGATAAGCTGGAAGTTCGTGGTGATGAAGATGCCGATGGGGGCGGGGGTGGCCCAAGGCACCACGAAGGAGAAGCCGTTCATGCCCACGTTATCGATAAAGAACTTGGCAACGCTCACGTTGACGCAGCCGGCGGCAACAAAGGGGATGAGCATGTAGGGGTTAAGGATCATCGGCGCGCCAAAGAGCAGCGGTTCGTTGACGGCAAAGGCAACAGGAACAATCGAGGCCTTACCGACGGCCTTGAGCTGCTTGGACTTCATAAAGAGAATCAGCAGAAGCGGCACGATGAACGTGGCGCCGGTGCCGCCGAACTCACCCACGAGCGACATGTTAAAGGTGAGGGAGTGGGCGGGGTGGCCACCGGCCAGCAGAACCTGCAGGTTCTTGGCCTGGTTGGCAAGACGGATGGGGTCGATGCCCGGCTGGACGATCGAGGGGCCGTGGACGCCGATAAACCAGAAGAACGCGGTGGCTGCCTGGATAAGGATAAGGCCAGGATAGGTTTCTGCAGCGGTGAAGAGCGGGGAGAGCAGTTTGATAAGCAGCTCGGAGAACGGAACGCCCATGAGGTTGCGCACGACGACATCGATGATGCCGCAGATGATGACAGCACCGCCAAAGGGGATGATGTCGCGGAAGTTCTGAGCGATGGCGCCCGGGACCTCCTTAGGCAGCTTAATGGTCAGATCGCGCGAGACGCAGAACTTATAGACCCACACGGTAATGAACGCGGCGATATAGGCCGAGAACAGACCGCGCGTGCCCATGCTGGTGCAATCGAAGACCGAAAGCTCGGAGCCGTTGAACTTGGTGGTGAACTGCGTGACTGCGAGCAGCAGCATGCTGCACTGGGCGGCCACCATGGTGGAACCGTCGTTGAGCACTTTGCCGGCGGGCATGCGACGGTTCATGGAAGCCGTGAAGATCTTGGCAGTGGTGCCGGCAACCATGATGCCCATGACGCCCATGGTGAAGTTGTAGAGCTTGTTGCACCAGTCGATGAGCGGCTGGGGCAGCGTGACGCCGACTACGCCGGGAAGGGTGGCAATGAGCAGAAAGATCGAAGAGGTGAGGACAATGGGCATGCACCCAAGGAATCCGTCCTTGATGGCCTGGAGGTATATGTTCCTCGAGATCTTCTCAAAGAACGGTTGATGCTTTTCGAGCATCTTTACGATGGCGTCCATAGAGCTCCTTTGCTACTTGATGCGCGATGCATGTGGATGGAACTGGTCGTCGATGGATGGTCAGGACTGCCCGGAAACCTTCCTGCTTAAGGAAGGCATTGCGAAATGACAACGTTGTCATTTCGTTAATGACAACGTAAGACATTTTTGGAAGAGCAACAAGGATATACGGGTGAGCGGTCGATATTGTTCGGTAAACGGTTGATTTATCAGTCAGGCAGGTAGTGTATGCTAGAACGCAAAAACAAGCGATGTAAAACCGACTGGAGAAGCAGTGGTAACGATGGACAAGAAAAATGTCTCAATGAATGATGTGGCGATTGCCGCTGGTGTTTCTCTCAAGACGGTTTCGCGCGTGATTAACGAGCCCGATAGCGTGCGAGAGTCGACACGCGATAAGGTTCATTCGGCCATGGAGGCGCTCGGGTTTCGAGCCAACTTTGCCGCGCGTTCGCTCAAGTTGGGCCGTTACGGGTGCATCGGCGTCGTGCTGTTCCACTTGTCGGGCGGTGCCGTGGACATGATCGACGGTATCGCCGATGCCGCCGAAGAGCGAGGCTTTGCTCTTACGATGATCAAAAAGCGGGCGGGGGAGAAGATGACCCTTGCCGAAGCGGCGCGTAGGATGTCGCAGCTCCCCGTCGACGGCATGATTTTCAACCTGCGCCAGATGGTCGATGACTTTGATACCTTTGAGGCGCCGAAAGACCTCAAGACGGTGATTATCACACCGATGGAACATCCTACCTGCTCTACCGTCAGTGACGACCAAGAGGGCGGCGCGCGCATGGCGTGCGAGTACTTCTTGAACCACGGGCACAAGAACGTGTACTTCGTCTCTGGTAAGAAAGAGTCACTGTCGAGCCAGTGCCGTATGAAAGGTTGGCGAGCGGCACTCGAGGCACGTGGCATTGAGCCGCCCGAGCCTCTGCAAGGCGATTGGAATGCGGATAGTGGCTATGCCGCGGGCCTTGTGCTTGCCGATAAACCCGATTGCACGGCGGTCCTCGCTGCTAACGACTGCATGGCAAACGGCGTGATGATGGCTCTACGTGACAAAGGGCTCAATGTGCCCGACGACGTGTCCGTGATCGGCTTCGACGATGAGCTCTACAAGACGATTCCCAACTCGATTCTGACGTCGGTGAAGTTTCGCCACCGCGAACTGGGCATCCGTGCGCTTAACGAGGTCGTCGCAGGTCTGGAAGCCCCGAGCTCCAGAAGCCGTACGCTCGTCTCGGGCGTGTTGGTCGAGCGTTCCAGCGTAAGGGACCTGCGGGCGTAGACGTGCTCGGCCTATTCCGTTTGTCTCGATCTGTAACAACTAGACGGTCAAAAGTGGTCTACATGTTACAGATTGAGATTTTCGGCTTGGCCTGTGCGTTCATCTCGATCTGTAACAGCTAGGACCGAAAAACTCGGCTAGATGTTACAGATTGAGATGAACAGGAGGACGGGTGCGGTCTAAACAAAATGGCCCGCGCATCACGCATCGATGCACGGGCCATTTTTTTTCTGCGAGCGGCAGGTGGCGTCAGCGTCTTATGCCTCGAGGTTTTCCTCGATCCAGGCGACGGCACCCTTGGGATCCTTAGTGAGGTCGATGTACTGTTTGCCCTTGGGCGACAGCAGCGTGATGCCCAGGCGGTCGGTGTCGGCCTTCATCTCGTTGTAATAGGTGCGAACCTGCGGAGCCAGGACGATGACGTTGTACTGGTCCATGATGGCGTAGTGGCTGCCGTAGGCACCGGCGTTGGCGGTAATGTCGATGCCCAGCTCGTCGGCGCCTTCCTTAAGCGCGTTGGCGAGCAGTGCAGAGGTGCCGGCGCCAGCGCACAGAACCAGAACCCTCAGATCCTTGCCCTTAAGGGCGGACGGAGCTGCGGAGGCCTCAGTGGCAGAAGCGGTCTCGACAACAGGAGCCTCAACGGCGGGGGCGGCAGCGGTCTTGACGGCCTTGGTCTCCTCGGCCTCTTCTTCGGCCAGGGTCTCGGCCTCCTGCTTGCACAGGACGTTGTCGTAGGCCTTGCAGAACGGGTAGTAGATTAAGAAGTCAACGACCAGCAGGACGACAACCAGGACCAGAGAGATCGGCTGGAAGTTGGTGTCGATGAAGGTGCCGATCGGTCCGGGGAGTGCCCACGGCATGGCATAGATAAAGCCGTTCATGCCCAAAAAGTCGATGAAGAACTTACCAATGAGGACGTTGGCCACGGGGGCAAACAGGAACGGGATCAGGAAGTACGGGTTGAGGATGATGGGCGCGGCGAACAGCAGCGGTTCGTTGACGGCGAACATCACGGGTACGACAGAGGCTTTGCCGACGGCCTTGAGCTGCTTGGAGCGCATAAAGAGCAGGAAGATGATCGGGACAATGAACGTGGCGCCGGTGCCGCCGAGTTCGCCGATGTAGTTACCGAAGTTCTCGGTCAGGGCGAGGGCGGGGTGACCGCCGGCCTGCAGCGTGGCGAGGTTGGTGGTGATGTTGCCAAACAGCGCGGCGTTGAGGGCAGGCTTAACGACCGAGGGGCCGTGGATGCCCATGAACCAGAACAGCGGGATCATGAACCAGATGAGGGCGAGGCCGGCGTAGGAATCGGCAGCGGCGAACAGCGGGCTCACCAGCGTGGAGATGACGTTGGCAAACGGGACGGCCAAGCAGGTGCGGCAGATAACGTCGATGACGGCGACAAACAGGATGGAGAAGCTGAAGGCGAAGATGTCGCGGAAGTTCTGGGCGATGGCGCCGGGGACTTCTTTGGGCAGCTTGATGGTGATGTCTCGCTTAATGCAGAAGGCATAGATGTTGACCGTGGCAAATGCGGCGACAAAGGAGCTCAGTAGGCCCTTGGTGCCCATGTTGTCGGTAAAGAACACCGAGACATCGGCGCCGTCGATCTTGGCACTCGTCTGGGTAACGGCCAAGATGAGCATAGCGCACATGGCGGCGACCATGGTGCTCGTGGCGTTGATGGCCTTGCCGGCAGGCATGCGGCGGTTCTTGGAGCCGGTCAGCGCGCTTGCGGTGGTGCCGGCGACCATGATGCCCACGACGCCCATCGTGAAGTTGTAAACCTTGTTGCAGAAGTTCACGACGTCGACGTTCCACCAGTCGGGCAGCGTAAAGCCGCCGACCGTGGCGACAACGCCCGGCAGGGTCGAAATAAGCAGGAAGACAGAAGAAGACAGGATGATGGGCATTGCTGCCAAAAAGCCGTCTTTAATGGCCTGAAGGTAGATGTTCTTAGAGACCTTGTCGAAGTACGGCTGACCTTTCTCCAAGAACTTAACGATCGATTCCATAGTTCACGCTCCTCTTTGCATGAAATCTTAATGGCATGGACGTTGAAAACCTATATGGTCTCCCGCTTGCTAAAAGCCCGGGTGCAGGCGGGGTCGGTCCCAGGGGGAGAGAGGGGAGCGGCTGGGTTTGTATCGCATAGGGCCGCTCCCCTCTCGGGGGAAAGCGAGGCGATGCGCTACTGCGCGTCCGCCATAGTGTCGGCGAGCTCCTTGTACCAGAGTGCCGACTGCTTGATGTAGCGTTTTTGCGTGTCGAAGTCGATGTAGAACAGGCCGTAGCGCTTGTTATAGCCGTTGGCCCACGAGAACTGGTCCTGCAGGCTCCAGATAAAGTAGCCCTGGACGTCGACGCCCTCGGCGCGCGCCCGGAGCACCTTCTCCATGTGCTGGTCGACAAAGTCGATGCGCTCGGGATCGGCGACGATGCCGTTTGCGTCGGGCTCGGGGTCCTTGTGGCCCAGGCCGTTTTCGGTGATATAGATGACGGGGAGGTTGGGATAGGTGGCGCTGATGTGCTTGAGCGTGTCGTAGAGGCCTTGCGGGTAGATGAACCAATCCCAGTCGGTGGTGGGGATACCCGGCATATCGACCTGCTGCCCGACGCCCTTAAACTTAAAGCACGAGGTGCCCTTGTCTCCGGTGCCGTTAAAGCTGTTGGTGGACTCGCCATCGTAGGCGGCGATAAACGCCGACTGATAGTAGTTGAGGCCGAACATATCGTTGCGGGGCGCCGCCTTGGCGAGCTCCTCCATGTCGCTGTCCTCAACCGTAAGCGTGGCGTTGTTGGCACGCAGAATCTCGTTGATGAGTGAGAGGGTGCGCGCGGAGTAGTGACCCAGGAAGGCGCCGTCCATGATGAAGTCGGTGTAGAAGGCGTTGTACAGGTCGGCGGCGTGCTGGTCGGCGGGCGAGTCTGTGGCAGGATATGCCGGCGTCAGGACGTTGACCATGCCAATGCGTCCGCCCAGGTGCTCGGTCTCGTCAAGATCCTTATACAGGTTGACGGCGCGGGCGTGGGCAACGAGCTCGTTGTGCTGGCTCTGGATGCCGCTCGTCACATCAAAGTGATGGTTGGGCGGGAAGTTGCCTTGGATGTATTGGGAGTGCGAGAGGCTGATGAGCTCGTTGATGGTGAACCAATTCTTGACCTCGCGGAACTCGCGGAAGCAGAACTCGGCATAGCGCACATAGGCGTCGACGGTCTTGCGGTTGAGCCAGTCGCCCTGGTTGAACAGGGCGGCGGGGGAGTCAAAGTGATGCAGGGACACATAGGGCTCGACGCCATACTTTTTGCAGCAGGCGAACAGCTCGTGGTAGTGCTTAACGCCCTCGGCGAGGGGCTCGGCATCGTCGCCGTTGGGGAAGATGCGGGTCCAGGCGATGGACACACGGATGGCGTTGAGTCCATGCTCGGCAGAAAGGCGGATATCCTCCTCGTAGCGGTTGTAGAAATCACTGGCCGGGTCGGGCAAAAAGCGACCCTGGGCGACAAGGTAATCGTCCCACATGGTCTTACCCTTGCCTGCCACCTTCGTGGAACCTTCCGTTTGGTACGCGGCGGTTGCGGCGCCCCAAACAAAGCCCTTCGGCAGCTGCTGTACGCGGTTTAGCAAAGACATATGCATACACCCTCTCGTCTCGCTGTTCGATATTGTGCGTTTGCGCTCAGGAGGCTCCCTGGTTAGCGTTCAGCGGTGAAAAAGCCCGATAAACACTATCTTAAAATGATTAGAACCAAAATGAGCACGTGAACATTTGACAATGAGCACGTTAACATCCGGCTGGGATGTATAGAAACAAAACAACTTCAAACAGCCGCGAACGGTTGTATTTGTTCGGTAAGCGGTTTTGATTGACAGAAGTTTTCATGTTGTGGTATATGGCTCGGGTATCATGAGCACGTTATCGATGTATGTACGATGCGCCATGGGCGCGGGGAATAGTTGGGAAGCAGGTTAGCGTGGAAGGCATGGCTCAGCAGACAAGGAATGGTCATTCGGCGAGCGCGGCAGAGGTTGCGGCGCTCGCTGGCGTGAGCCGCCAGACTGTGTCTCGCGTGGTCAACGGTATGCCCAACGTGACGGAAAAGACGTGCAAGCGTGTGCTGGCCGCCATGGAAGAGCTGGGCTTTCGTCCCAATTTTGCTGGAGCGGCGTTGCGCGGCGGGTCGTATCGTTCTATTGGCCTGTGCATGTACAACATCACACGTGTCGGTAACCTGGCGACGCTCGAGGGTATCATGCAAGCGGCGCGCGAGCACGATTTTGCCATCACTATGATCGAGATGGGCGGCGACAAGCCCTATACACTTGCCGATGCCTCGCGCCGCATGGTCGAGCGACCCGTCGACGGCATGATTCTCAACATGAACCGCATGGCTCCCGATTTTGAGGAGTTTGTTCCCCAGCCGGGAGTGCGAACGGTCATCCTGTCCATGTATGCGCATCCGCGCTGCACGACGATCGACTCCGACCAGTATGGTTCGTGCGAGCTGTTGACCAATTATCTGCTGGAACATGGTCACTCGAATATGCGGTTTGTGGCGGGTCCGGAAAACTCGATTTCCTCGCGTTTTCGTGAGGCCGGTTGGCGCGATACGCTGGGTCGTGCTCATGTCGATGCCGCTCCGATGCTGCGTGGCGATTGGAGTGCGGACAGTGGGTACGCCATGGGCGAGCGGAT
>CALLRY010000136.1:0-2200 GCA_938014285.1 uncultured Collinsella sp.
GCCAAAGGGCGAGGTGATGACGCCGTAGCCGGCGATGGCACTCGGCAGCGCGCGCGAAAGCTCAACGACAAAGCCGACGATCTGCAGCTTGGCGGTCAGGCCGCTAAAGCACAACAGCACGGTCATCGCGCTCATAAAGATGCCGCAGATGCGGCACGCAATGGCGATGATGCTCATCGCCACGGCAGCGGCCTTACGAGAGTTCACGCGCGGTCTCCTCTTCAATCTGTGTGGAAAGCTCGAGCCATTCGTCCTCGAGCTTGGGCAGCTCTTGCTTAAGGCCGTTATATTCCCCCAGCGCGGCGTTGAACTTATCCTGATCGGCATAAAGCTCTTCACTTGCCATCAATTCCATAAGCTCGTCATAGCGGGCGCGCTTTTTGTCGAGCTCCGCCTCGATCTTCTTGAGCTGGTTGCGCACGCCCTTGAGCTTTTTGTTGAGTGCAGCGCGGGCCTGGGCCTCGGCGCGCTTTTGCTCTTTGGTCTTCTTGCCCTCGGCAGGCTTGGAAGCGGCGGCGGGCGCATCGGGCTGGGCCGCGGTGACTTTGGCGGACTTGGCCGTGGCCGGCGCACTCTCCCCTGCCGCCTCGGCGGCGGCGCGGGCCGCGAGGTCCTCGCGCTTGTAGAGGTAGTAGTCGTAGTCGCCGTCGTAGACCGTGACCTTGCCATCGCGGATGTCAATGATGCGGTTGGCAACGGCGCGCACCAGGTGCTCGTCGTGGCTGATCAGCACGATGGTGCCGGGGAAGTTTTGCAGGGCGTTCTCGAGCATATCCACCGAGTCGATGTCCAGGTGGTTGGTGGGCTCGTCCAGGCACAGGAGCGCCTCGGGGGCCACGAGCATCTTGGCAAGGGCCAGACGCGCCTTTTCGCCGCCGGAGAGGACGCGGACCTGCTTTTCGATGGAATCGTTGTCGCTAAACAGGAAGGCGCCCAGCAGGCTGCGCTGCTGCGGCACGGTCCACTTGGGCGTAACGGTGTCGATCTCTTGCAGGACGGTATTGGACTCGGTCATACCCTCGAGTGCGTGCTGGGCGTAGTAGGCCACGCCCACGTTGGTGCCCAGGTCACGTGTACCGGTAGTGGGCGGCTCCAGGCCGGCGAGGATCTTCATGAGCGTGGACTTGCCCGCGCCGTTGGGGCCGACGAGCGCCACGTGCTCGCCGCGGTAGAGCTTGAGGTCGATATCGCTGTAGATGTGCTTGTTGCCGTAAGACTTGGATACACCCTCGAGGCCCACGACCATGTCGCCGGAGCGCGGCGGATCGGGGAACTTAAAGTCGATGTGCTTGTGGCCCTCGGGCAGGATGACGAGTTCCTTTTTGATCTGCTCGATCTTGCGGATGCGCTCCTGGGCCTGGGCGGCCTTGGTGGGCTTGTAGCGGAACTTGTCGACGAAGACCTGCATGTGGGCGATGTCGCGCTCCTGAGCAGCGCGCTTGGCACGCATTTGCTCCAGGTTGTCCTCGCGCTGCTTAAGGTAGCTGCTGTAGTTGCCGGTGTAGGTGGTCACGCGACGGTTTTCGAGAGCGGCGACGTGGTCGACGCAGACGTCCATAAAGGCGCGGTCGTGGCTGACGATGAGCACGGCGCCGTCGTAGTTGGCGATAAAGCCGCGCAGCCATTGGACGCTCTCGAGGTCCAGGTGGTTGGTGGGCTCGTCGAGCAGCAGCAAGTCGGGGTGGCGCAGGAAGAGCTTAGCAAGCGCGATGCGCATCTGCCAGCCGCCCGAGAACTCGGAGCACGGGCGCTCAAAGTCGGTGACCTTAAAGCCCAGGCCGGACAGGATTTTGCGGGCGTTGCTCTCGAGCTCGTAGCCGCCCAGGTGCTCAAAGCGGTCCTGGACTTGGCCGTACTCGTTAAGGAGTGCGTCGACGTCCTTGCCCTGCTCGGAGAGCTCCGTGATCTGGGCCTGCAGCTCGTTGGCGCGCTCGCCCATGCGGCGGATTTCCTTGGCAGCGGCCATGACCTCGGCGAGGATGGTGGTGTCCTTTTGCTCCAGGTTGGTTTCCTGCTCTAGGTAGCCTACCTGGCAGTCCTTGGCGTACTGGACCTGGCCGGCGTCGGGGCTGTCGATGCCCATGATGATCTTGAGCATGGTGGTTTTGCCGGCGCCGTTGGGGCCCACGAGCGCGAAGCGCTCGCCGGGGTTGATCTGGAAGGATGCGCCGCTAAAGAGGACGCGCGCGCCGAAGCTTTT